>CAYWUU010000037.1:0-8976 GCA_964461405.1 uncultured Erysipelothrix sp. | reverse complement strand
CTCTATTACATGATGTCTCACATACGGTAGATATTGCTCTTTGTAATAAAGACGAAAATTACCACGAAATAATTAAAAAATAAATTGTTGAAGACTCTGATTTATTGAATACTTTAAATGCGTATTATCTCAACCCGAAATAGTGTTGTTTGATGACTCTAATTTTTATCTATTGAAAAAAAGTATACCATCCTTATGTGCCTATCGCTTGGATTACACATTAAAAGAAGTTCATCGTTATTTTAATATTGAAATCACAGAGATACACGCATTCTTAGAGTCGTTACGAGTCTTCAAAAAAGAAATATGTATACAATCAATAGAAAAAGCCGAGTGGTTTGTGGACATGTATAATAAAATTGTTTTAGATATCTTCTACGATCCCCTAAATGTTATTGCCAATCGCCTGATGGCCGATATTATTTCTTATGCGTTAAAGCGCCATCTAATATCGGAGCATGATTTAAAACTTGATGATTATCAGTTTCTTAAGAGGCTAAGCGATTTAAATGATGATTTTATTATGGAACAATTGAATCGTTTGAATGCTTCCTTTGAGTATAAAGTGGTCACGAAAGATGAGGATTATTCTATACAACTACAAACTAAAGCACGCATAATTGATCCAACCGTATATACCAATCATAAGAAAGTATTGGCATCGACTCTTTCAAAATATATTTATAAGAAAAAACATGAAGCCCATGAAATGTCCAACTCTGGTATATGTCTATCTCTTTTGGAATAAGGAGTATGGGAGTGCAGTAAAGCCTATTACCGTTTCATGAATAATGTTTTTCTTCACTATTTTAGTTTCAATATAGATTTTACCGTTGAAATAAATAAGCACCTATGATATTATAAATAAGCAGTTCATAGGGGTATAGTTTAATGGTAGAGCAACGGTCTCCAAAACCGTCAGTGTGGGTTCAAGTCCTGCTACCCCTGCCAATTGTAATCAGACCCACTTTATAGTGGGTTTTCTTATGTTCTAAACACGTGTTGAGAAGGAATATATAAGTTAGAATTAATATCTTTGAAATGCTTTATTTAGTAAGTTTTCATCGGATTTGTAAATGATGTAAACCATTTTTCTCTTGATGTTGTCCTTGCCAATTTTAATTAAACCACCTTTGGGTGGTTTTTATATATTTGAATAGTAGGAAATGGAGTAGAAGTATAAAGAATATGTTAAATGGTTTGATACTTTGCTATAATACTATATGAGGTGATTCATATTAAGACAATCATGGATAATAGTGCTATTAATAGGTCGTTGGTTAGAATGGCACATGAAATAATTGAGAAGAATAAAGGTGTTGATAAAGTTGTTTTATTGGGCATTGAGACTAGGGGGGCAAATTTGGCGTTTCGTATTGCGAAGTTGATTGAGTCCATTGAAAAGCAAAGTGTTCCAGTTGCGTCGTTGGATGTTAGTTATTGGCGTGATGATATTAGTATTAAGAAACAGGCTGTTAAGTTACCAATTAGTGTGCAAGATCGCATTGTTGTTTTGATTGATGATGTGTTATTTAAGGGTAGAACCGTTAGGGCGGCGTTGGATGGTGTGGTTTATAATGGCCGTCCTAGGGCTGTTCAGTTAGCGGTTTTAGTTGATAGGGGTCATCGTGAACTGCCGATTAGGGCTGATATTGTGGGTCTTAATGTGCCTACTTCTATTACTGAGGAAGTTAAGGTGTATTTAGAGGAAGTAGATCAAAGAGATGAAGTTGTGATTAAGAAAATCTAGATGGAGATGTGTTTATGAAAATAGGAATCTTTACGGACACCTATACACCTGATATTAATGGTGTAGTTACTTCGATCGTAACGCTTAAGGATGTCTTAGAATCAATGGGTCATACAGTTTTTGTGATAACAAACCACTCTTTGTCAACGACATCTTATGTGAATAAAGTATTAAGATTACCAGGCTTGGAGTTGAAATTCCTATATGGGTATACGATGAGTTCGCCGGTGCATATAGCTGCCATGGATATTGTCCGGGATATGGAGTTGGATATTATTCATGTTCATACTGAGTTTGGGGTGGGTTTGTTTGCGCGTAGTGTTGCCAAGCAGTTGTCAATTCCAATGGTTTCGACCTATC
This sequence comes from uncultured Erysipelothrix sp., assembly GCA_964461405.1. GTDB lineage: Bacteria > Bacillota_I > Bacilli_A > Erysipelotrichales > Erysipelotrichaceae > Erysipelothrix. Next base: position 6,866 of record CAYWUU010000037.1, on the reverse strand, counting down.
ATACTCAATATGAAGATTATACTCACTATGTGAATCGTTTAAACTTAAAGGGTGTTGAGACCTTGAGTCGTAAGTTAGTGGCGTCTATGAGTCGTTTTTATAGTAAAAACGTTCAAATAATAATTTCGCCTTCTGAAAAAACAAAGGCGATGTTGATGCGTTATGATATTCGTAAGGAAATTCAAGTAATTCCAACGGGTATTGACTTGCAGCGCTTTAAGAATGTTGATGTTAAGGCTGTAGATGACATTAAAATGGAGTATGGCTTAGGTGGTAAGTTTGTGCTTACTTATATGGGTAGAATTGCGGAAGAGAAAAGTATTGATTTAGCTATTGATGGCTTTAGTCTTTATTATAAAGACCATAAAAATAGTCACTTTATGATAGTAGGTGGGGGACCTTCTTTGGAAGTCCTAAAGGATAAAGTTAAGAATTTGGGTATTGAAGAGGCAGTTACTTTTGTGGGTCCGGTTAAGCCAGACAGAGTTCCTGCGTTCTATCATGCATCCGATGCCTTTGTTTCTGCGTCCTTGACGGAGACACAGGGATTAACCTATATTGAAGCATTGGCGTGCTCCTTATGTGTTTTTGCGCGCTTTGATAAGCCCCTAGAGCATATTGTATTGGATGGAGTGAGTGGCTTTTTATTTGAAGATGCTAAGCAAATGGCTGAAAAACTGGAGCACTTTGTGAATATGAGTGAAGAAGACAAAGAAGCCATGAAGAAAAATGCCCTAGACATTGTATCTACATATGACAGTATAACCTTTGGTGAGCGGATACTTGAGGTATATCAGAAATCTGTGGATATGTTCTATGGTAAGTTTATTATTACAGAGATTATCAAAGAAGATGATATTGTTATTTTGAAGTTGGAGTCTGATGCGTATGCTGAGTATTATGCCTACGATCAGCAAATTGTTGAATCAAAGGAGTTGGAAGTAGGTATGGAGTTATCGCGTAATGAAATAACGAGTTTAGAAACTGATCAGAAAATTCAAGAAGCGTTGCAACTTGCTTTTAAGCGCTTGGCATTGCGAGATTATACAAGTTATGAGATTACGGAGTATTTGAAGTCTAAGATAAATCTTAGTTTGGATCAAATTGAGTATGTCTTAGATCTTTTGAAGAAACGTCGTTTCATTGATGATGAGCGTTATTTAAAAGAGCGCGTCTATTATTACCAGGAACAACTTCGGGGTAATACGTGGATCGTTGAGGATCTTGAGAAGCGTGGTTTAAGTGAAGCTGATATTCGCTTTGAGTTGGAAAAAGAGGATCACGCAGACTATATTAAACGGGGTTTAAAGCGTGGTAATCGTATTATGGATTCTCTTAAAGATGGATCTAAGTTACAGCGTAGTAATAAGTATCGTCAGTTAATGATGCGTAATGGTTTTGAAAGTGATGTCATTAAGCAGGTTCAAAGTTTGCTAAAGGATACTTATGAAACGGCTCAGGAGAAAGAAAGCCTGGGCAAGGTCGTTTTCAAAGCTTTAAAGCGTTATGAGAGTCGCTATGGCGAAGAAGAAGGTCGTAAGCGTACTATTAAGTATGCCCTTGGTAAAGGATATCCATATGGTATGATTAAGGAAGTATTAGAGGAGATTGAAGATGAAAATTAAAGATTTTATTCAAAATACACCCATTCAGTTGCCATTGCTAATTAGTAATGTGAGTCAGGGTGTAACACAAAATGGGGCCCCTTATTTGTCGTTTTTATTTCAAGATAGTAGCGGTCAAATTGAAGGTAAATGGTGGGATGTACCAAAGGAAGCCCTTGAGAGTGCAGAGATTGGAAAGATTGGGTTTGTAAATGCGGATGTTCTTTTATATCGCGGAGCTTTACAACTTCGTGTTAAGGGGATTGATTATAGTCAAAGTTTTGATTTGGCTGAGTTTGCGGTAGCTTCAGAATATGATTCTGAGTTCTTAAAAACAAAGATTGCATCCTATATTGACATGATTGAGAATCCTGTTTACTCTGCATTGGTTAAAGCCTGCTTTGAACACTATGGTGATAGCTTTTATGAATATCCTGCAGCTACGCGTAACCATCATGATTTTGTGGGCGGCTTGGCTACGCATGTCTATACTATGTGTCAGAGTGCCGTGCACTTAAAGGCAGTATATCCTTTATTGAACCTTGATTTGTTATTGGCGGGTATCTTAGTTCACGATATGGGTAAGATTGAAGAATATACGCGTGCTTTGTTAAGTGAGTACTCGACAGAAGGTAAGTTATTGGGTCATATTTCCATTATGCAAGCGCAGCTATTTTCTATTTCACAGGCGTTGGGATTAGAACATACAGAGGAGTCTATGTTATTGCGTCATTTGGTGTTGGCACATCATGGTTTGATGGAATATGGATCACCGGTTCGGCCTTTGGTCGTGGAAGCTGAGATTCTTCATTTTATTGATAATATTGATGCGCGCATGAATATGTTCGATAAGATAATGGATAATTTGGATGAAGGGGAGTTTTCTCCGCGCACATTCTCACTTGAGAATCGTTCCTTTTATAAGCCCAAAGGTGAATAAGATTGAAATCTAATTATGTAACAATTGGATTGGTTATAGGAGCTTCACTGGGTGTCTTATTTAATAACTTTACCTTATGGTTGGGTTTGGGACTAATGGTGGGTATTTATTTAGATCGTAGATAAAACAGGGTGTTAAGTAAAAGTGCTTGACACCTTGTCTTATATTGTGTATTATAGACTATGTAAATATTAGTAGGAGGAAATACAAATGGCAGTTAAATTACGTTTAAAAAGAATGGGTAGTAAAAAACGTCCTTTCTATCGTGTAGTTGCAGCAGATTCTCGTGCACCTCGTGATGGTCGTTTCATTGAAATTGTAGGAAGTTACAATCCATTAACAGTTCCAGCTGAAGTTAAAATTGATGAAGAACTTGCTTTGAAATGGTTACGCAATGGTGCTCAACCATCTGAAACAGTTCGTACACTTTTATCAAAACAAGGTATTATGACACGCTTCCACGAAGAAAAGAACAAGTAGTTGATGAAAGCAATTGAACAGGTTCTTTATGATTTAGTATTACCCATCGTGGAAAATACTGAGAGTTTGAGTGTCCAAGTACTACCGAGTTTAGATGATAATGAAATCATCCTAAATGTTTTTGCGGAAAGTAGCGATATCGCCCGTTTAATTGGTCGCCAAGGAAGCATGGCACAGGCTATTCGTCAAACGATGATGATCGGGTCCAGGGTATTGGACAAGCGAATTTCAATTAATTTTGAATCATACTAGGATGTATTATACATCCTTTTTTTCATTGAAGGAGTGAAGCTATGAAAATTCAAATTGGGTTAGTTCAGAAACCTTTTGGAATAAAAGGAGAGGTTAAAGTTAAACCTATGACGGATTATATTGAAGACCGTTTTAAAGTAGGCAGTTCAATTGAGTTGCTATTGAATGAAGTGCGTCATAATTATGTTATTGAAAGTGTGCGCCACCATCAGGGGTCTTTGTTGGTTAAATTTGAGGGCCTTGATAGTTTAAATGATGTTGAGTTTTATCATCGGGGGATTATTCAAGTTGATCGAAATGACTTGGATGATTTAGAAGAGGATGAGTTTTACTTCACGGATATTATTGGGTTTAAACTGCAAGTCGACGGCGATTATGTGGGGATTGTTAGTGAAGTCATGGACTTACCAGCCCATCCTGTTTTGCGTGTGAAAACGGAAACGGACGATAAACTTATTCCATTTGTGGCTTCGTTTATTGAGACTGTTGATACGGATGAAGGTATAATCTATGTTAAGGGGATGGATGGTTTATTATGAAAATATCCATAATTACGCTGTTCCCGGATATGTTTAAGGGGTTTGTGGAGACATCAATCATCAATAAGGCCCTATTAAAAGAATTGGTAAGTATTGAAATTATCGATATGCGTAGTTTTACTTTAGATAAGCATAATCGTGTTGATGATTATCCCTATGGTGGTGGAGCTGGGCTGGTATTGATGGCTCAGCCGGTTGTGGATGCCATTAGAGCAACGCGTACGGATGATTCATGGGTGGTTATGATGACACCCCAAGGTAAACCATTTAATCAAGAGATGGCCTATAGTTTCTCGTTAGAACATAAGCATTTGATATTGGTATGTGGTCATTATGAGGGCTTTGATGAGCGCATTCGCGACTATGTTGATCAAGAGGTCTCAATTGGTGATTATGTGCTAACAGGGGGCGAAATTGCAGCCATGGCTATTAGTGATGCTGTTATTCGTTTGGTTGATGGGGTTATCACTAAAGAGTCTCACGAAGATGATTCTTTTAGTAATGGTTTGTTGGAGTATGCTCATTATACGCGCCCGCGCGACTATGAAGGCAAAGAAGTACCAGAGGTACTATTTAGTGGACATCATGAGAATGTACGCAAGTATCGATTAAGGTCTTCATTGGAAAAAACATATAAGTATCGCCCTGATTTATTAGAAAATATAGAGTTAGACAGTGAATCACTAGCAATACTTGATGATATTAAGGACAAATAGTCATCTAACTACTAACATTTTTTTAAGATGTGGTAAAATCGATATATATGGAGGGTTTAATATGTCAAAGAAAAAGATTACTAAAGTAACAGATCCTGTTACAAAAGAAATGCCGCAAGAGACATTTAAGCCAACGGCAGAAAACAAATCCAAAGCTACAACGAATCGTATTATCGCTTTGGTATTATGGGTAGCTGCCATTGGATTAGAAGTGTTTGCGATATTGCAGTTGAAAAAAGTACCTATTAATATGGCGCTTATTATAGGGTTAATAGTTGTAATCGCAATATTATCTATAATCGGTTCTGTATTATGGAAAAAGGCGAACCGCTTGGATCCTGCTTCTGAGAAAGATAAAGTTAGGTTCTTTATTCAAAATCAACTGGGAGCTATCATTGCGGCTCTTGCGTTCTTACCTTTATTAGTGGTTGCTCTTACTAATGAAAATTTGGATAAAAAACAAAAAGGCTTAGTTTCTGTGGTCGCTACAGTAGCCCTAGCCATTAGTGTCTATACTGGAATTGATTTTAATCCAGTATCGGTTGAGCAATATACTGAGGAATCAGCCCGTGTTACTGAGTTAATGGGAACAGAGTTAGTGTATTGGACCAAGAGTGGTTCAAAGTATCACTTGTTTGATGACTGTCATACTATTAATTCCAATCGTACCGATGAAATCTTTGAAGGTACAGTACCTCAAGCATATGAAATTAAGAGTATACATGAGCTATGTAAAATCTGTGAGAATCGCGCTATTAAGTTAAACAACGATAATAAAGTTTAATAAGGAGGCTGTCTGTTGGCAGCCTTTTATATTGTAAATATATGATAAAATAAAATATGTATAGAAGGTGGTCATCCGTTGATAGTTATGCTTAGAAACTTTTTTTGGTAAACGTGCTATAAAAAGTTCTACCTTTTTTGGATGCCCACATCCATTTTACACTATCCTTTTGATATTATGACTTGAAAAAGAATATTAATAAAGGTATACTTTAGTCATAAACTAAGAAAAGGACACGATTATATGCGTCTGATATAGAGAGGGAAGCGGTTGGTGTAAGCTTCTTGTAGGACCTGTATAGTTACCACCTTGGAGTTGGCTTTTGAAAAAGCCCGTAGACCTGCGTTATAGGTTTGAGTGCACACTAATATAGTGTGAAGTAAGGTGGTACCGCGATCTTTCGTCCTTATAGATTGTGGTTTTTTTATGCAAAGGAGGCAGTTAATATGATAAATATTAAAGAAAATGAACGCTTAAGTGTTTTAAATCACTCAAGTGCTCACGTAATGGCTCAAGCTATTAAACGACTGTATCCGCAGGCGTTATTTTGGGTAGGACCTGTTATTGAAGATGGGTTTTATTATGATGTTGACTTAGGGGATGAAGTTTTAACTGAAGAGGACTTTCCTAAGATTGAAAAGGAAATGAAGAAGATTTCTAAAGAAAATAAATATATTGTGCGTGAGGAACTGACACTGGATGAAGCTTTAGAGATGTTTGCGAACGATCCCTATAAGTTGGATCTTATCAATAATAACTTAACGCAAGAGGATGTTGTAATTTCTGCCTATCGCCAAGGGGAGTTTGTCGATTTATGTCGTGGACCCCACGTTGCGAGTACCAAAGAAGTAAAACATTTTAAGTTAACTAAGGTATCGGGAGCGTATTGGAAAGCGGATTCTAATAATAAAATGCTCCAAAGAATTTATGGTATTAGTTTTGATACACAAGAAGATCTTGAAGCCTATGAAGCTTGGTTAGAAGCTGCGAAAGCACGCGATCATAAAAAATTAGGGAGAGAGCTTGATTTGTTTATGTTTAGCGAATACGGTCCAGGGTTCCCATTCTTTTTACCAAAAGGTGTTACCCTTAAGAACTTATTATTAGATTATTGGCGTGAAGTTCACGTACGTCGGGGCTACAAGTTCATCGAAACACCAACCATGTTAAGTAGAGAACTATGGGAAGTTTCAGGTCACTGGGATAATTATCAAGACAATATGTATATTTCAAATGTCGATAATCGTAAGTTTGCGATAAAACCGATGAATTGCCCTGGAAGTATTTTAGTGTATAAGAATTCACTATACTCATATCGTGATTTACCGCTGCGATTAGCTGAGTTGGGCCATGTTCATAGACATGAGGCTAGCGGAGCTTTGAATGGTTTATTTAGAGTGCGTGCTTTTACACAAGATGATGCTCATATATTTGTGACTCAGCAACAAATAGAGGATGAGGTATTGGAAATTATTGATTTCATTGAGGAAGTCTATTCTGTATTTGGTTTAACGTATGATATTGAATTATCAACGCGTCCAGAAAAAGATT
>CAYWUU010000036.1:0-9139 GCA_964461405.1 uncultured Erysipelothrix sp. | reverse complement strand
GAAGATGCTATATATTACTGATATTTGCAAAGGAAAAGAGTCGGCACAGACTTTGATTAGCACGCGTGACTTAGATAGCGGTATTGATTTTAGTAAACTAGAAGATGGAATGTATACCCTTGAAATCCTTGGGGATATAGACCCAAGTGTGTTGGTTGCGGATGTAGATTTTGATTATGAGTTTGAGAGCATAATGCGTGATGGTAAGATTAAAGTTGCGCATTTGTTTGCGAAACAGTCTTTCTATGAGAATGAAAATAGCTTTGATAAAAACTATGTGATGCTAGAGGTGCGTACCGTTGAGGAGAACGATGCGTTTGATATCATTTTAGATCCTTCGGCAGGAAATACCCATAATAATGGTACGTATAATTGGGGTCATAGTTATAAGAGTTTGAATGAATCAACATTAATGTATGAGTTGGCACTTGGGGTTAAATCAATCTTAAAGGACCATGGATTACGGGTGTTGATCTCTCGTGATGAGAATTGTGGCATTAACTATTATGGAGAAAGTGGTAGAATTAAGGCGGCTTACGATGGTAAAGCTAAGTATTATATCCATATGCGAGTGGAAACAAGTGGCTCTAATATGGATCGGGGTCTTTTAGCACTGTATTCAAACTATACCAGTAATCGTTTTGCGCAATCGATGATTGAGAATATTAAAGCAGAAACTGGATTTCAAACAAGTCCATATGTTGATAAAATAAATATTCCTGGAGTGTATCAAACCAATCGCAATAAAGGTTTAGATAATAATGATTTCCTGCGTGAAACAGGGGGCGTGTATACAGGGGCTGGTGTAATTGCCCCATTTGATGAACTAATGTCCTTTGCGAAAAGTCATAAACAAGGTATGTATGGGGTTAATATTCTCTATGGATATTTAACCGATGCTACTGATTATGCGATGTGGCAAAATGATAAAGCCGCCATTATCAAAGGAAGTGCTAAAGGTATTTTAGAGTATTTGGGCATTGAATATATATGTGATTAATTGTGATTTTAAATGTAAGTGGAGCATATAAGTCCTTTGGTTCGCAAGATCTCTTTGAAGATTTGAATCTAAAGGTTAATAGTAATGAGAAAGTGGCTTTAATAGGGGCCAATGGTGTTGGTAAAACAACTCTTTTTAGGGTGCTTGCGCATCAAGAGACGCTGGATAAAGGGCATGTTTTTTATAAGTCAGGGGTACGTTTTGGTTTTCTTGATCAAATTAATATTTCCTTTGAACCCATCCGTGTTAGGGATTACTTAAATGAAGTGTTTAAAGATGTCTATGCACTGGGTGAGCGCCTTAAAGAGCTAGAAGCAAAGATGCAAGAAGACCATAGTGAACGTATTTTAAAGCAATACGATCGTATGCAACAGGAGTTCATGCAACGGGGTGGTTATACCTTGGATACGGAAGTGAACACGCTTTTAACTAAGTTTGGTTTTGAAGTATCAGATTTGGATAAAAACCTTCAAAACTTTAGTGGGGGTCAAATCACTAAGTTAGCATTCGTGAGGCTATTATTGAGTAAACCCGATATTCTATTATTGGATGAGCCGACCAACCATCTTGATATATCTACAATTGAATGGTTAGAAGGCTATTTACGCTCCTATAATGGGGCCATTATTATGGTCTCACACGACCGTTTGTTTATTGATAGAATTTGTAGTGCCGTGATTGAAATTGAAGATCGAGTCGCTACGCGCTACGATAGTAATTATTCAAATTATCTTCAGTTAAAAGAGACCGCTATTCTTAAGCATAATGTTAAGTTTGTGCAACAGCAAAAAGAAATTGAGCGCCTTGAATCCTTAATTGAACGTTTTCGACATAAGAAAAGTAAGGCTTCCTTTGCGAAAAGTAAACAGAAGTATCTTGATCGTATGGATAAGCTTGAAGAAAAAGGCAGTACAAAGCGAACCTTTAAAGCACACTTTGAACCTAGATTAAAAGGGGGTAAGGAAGTCCTCTTGACTGATAATCTTAGTGTTGGATATGAAGAGCCCTTAGTGAGTGTTACTCAGACCTTTTCTAAAGGTCATAGGTATGCTGTTGTAGGCGACAATGGAACGGGTAAGAGTACGCTTTTAAAGACGCTAGCAGGGCGTCTACAGCCCTTAGGTGGTGAAATGATGTTTGGTCACCAAATAGAAATGGGATACTTTGACCAACAACTCCTCGACTTCACCATTGGTAAAACAGTATTAGAAGAAGTGTGGGATAACTTTCCAGACTTAACACATACGGAAGTTAGAACAGCACTGGGGAGTTTCTTGTTTAAGGGTGATGATGTCTTTAAGGATGTCTCCGTATTATCGGGGGGAGAACGGGTTAGATTAAGTCTAATTAAACTTATGCTTGCCGGAGATAATTTACTAATTTTAGATGAGCCAACCAACCACTTAGATATCCAAGGTAAAGAAGCTCTAGAAAAAGCCTTAAAAGATTATAGCGGGACGATGATCTTTGTGTCACACGATCGATACTTCATTGAAACTATCGCTACTGACATCCTTTATTTGAAAGATAAAACTTTACAACTCAGTGAAAAGACTGCGGTTATTGAAGTACAAGAAGATATAAAGGCGGTTGATGAAAAAAAAGAAGAACGCCGTGAGTTATATAAAGAATACAAAACATGGCAACGGCGCAGTCAAAAGTTAGAACTGGAACTATTAGAACTTCAAGAAGAACTGGAAGCATATCGTGAACTTCGTTTTGATCCTGATTATTATCACGATTTTGAAAAAATGAATGATTTAAATAAAACGATCGATGATATCCATAATAATATTAAAACACTCGAGAAGGAGTGGGAGAGTTTGACTATTGCTTTAGAAGAATTTGAGGAGAATGCTTAGCATTTTCCTTTTTTTTATGATAAAATACATTGAAATATCTTTTAATTTGGAGGTGTTATATGAAGGCAAAGCGTTTTCTATTTCTAATGAGTACCCTTTTCATAATTTTGGCTATCGCACACGAACCATCACTTTCAATCCTAAAGAATCTATGGAACTTAATTGATGGCAGTGATATACTCATTACCGATTACTTTGTGGTGGGAAGTAAATCAGCAGCATTTTTAAATGCTGGACTGGTGGGTTATCTATCTTGCTTCTTAATATACAAAACTAAACCGGAAATAAGTGGCGTCTTAATTGCTTCTGTATTCCTCATGATTGGGTTTGCGCTGTTTGGTAAGAATATCTTGAATGTATGGCCCATAATTTTTGGCACATATATTTATGCGAGGAGTACTAACGTAAAATTAGGAAGCTTGCTTCATATTAGTTTCTTTGCGACCAGCATTGCGCCTATAGTCTCAGAGATACTCTTCATGATGAAGCTACCTCTATATATTGCCTTACCCTTTAGTATAGTGGTGGGGGCCTCTATTGGTTACTTAATAGTCCCAGTATCAAAACACTTACATATCGTTCATAAAGGCTATAACTTATATAATATTGGCTTTGGGGTTGGTATTTTAAGTACCCTATATGTCTCCCTTATGCGATCGTATGGCCACTATGCGCAAAATCATGTTCTGTGGTCTATGGATAAGAATTACTACCTATACGGTTTCTTTTTCTTGTTTTTTGGACTAATGATGGCCTATGGTTATGCTTATGATCGCTCATTTACTAATCAAATTAAACTAATGAAGACCTCAGGGTATATGGATAACGATTATTATGATGTCTTTGGTATTCATACGATAATGATTAATATGGGCCTTAATGGCCTAGTATGCTTAATCTATCTATTACTTATTAAGGCCCCCTTAAACGGACCGGTCTTAGGGGCAGTCCTCACGGTAGTAGGCTTTGGGGCCTCTGGCAAACATGTTCTTACCATTCTACCTATATTCTTTGGTGTATTTTTAGGAAGTTTAACTAAGACATGGTCTATTGATAACCCTTCAATTATTTTTGCGGCTTTATTTGGCACCGCTCTATCACCAATAGCAGGAGAGTTTGGCTTTATTTGGGGTGCCCTTGCAAGTTTTATTAACTCTTCAGTCGTACTTAATTCCGGGTTTCTTCATGCCGGTTTAAACCTATATAATACCGGGTTCTCATCGGGTTTAGTGGCTGCTGTTTTAGTACCCTTACTTGAAATGCTAAGAGCCAAAGAAATATATCGCGAAAAATATTTCATTACCCCTGATAAAGTGTTAGACTTTATAGAGAGTGGTTCAAAGCAACGATAGAGGGATTTGTTAGCCTAAGGACCCTAATGATATATTTATAAAATAAGGAACAATAGATTTGGAAATCTTTGGATGGGATATAAAATGAGAAAAAGAACTAGAAATAGATTAATATTAGGAAGCGGCGTCTTAGCCCTTCTAGTTTTAGTAACGGGAATTGTATTATTGGTCCGAAGCAATAATACTAAGATAGTTATCAATGGCGAAGCCACTACAACCGTAGAAGTTTTTGATCCGTATGTCGATTTAGAGGCTAAGGTGGTCTATAAGGGTCGTGAAATCAAAGTCCTTAAGGCTAAAGATAGCAATCTGGACACCCAAGTTATAGGGGATTATACGATTACGTATCAACACAAAAGCTTCTTAATGAAAAAAGTAGCGAAGCGTCATATTAAGGTAGTGGATACTACCGCTCCTGAGTTAAAACTAAAGGGTTCGGATATGAATTTAAAGTTGAATCAAACCTTTAGTGATCCAGGTTATCAAGCTTCGGATAACTATGATGGAGATATTAGCGATCGCGTAACTGTTGTGGGTCATGTGGATACAAGTAAACTGGGTTCCTATGTCCTCACTTATAGCGTTACTGATACCTCAGGGAATATTTGTGAAGTGAAGCGTAAGGTGAGTATAACTGAAATTGCGAAACCAATCCCACCCAAAAACCCATCGGCTGGAATTATCTATTTAACTTTTGACGATGGTCCACACGCAACAAATACTGATATTATCCTTGATATCTTAAAGTCAGAAGGGGTTAAGGCTACGTTCTTTGTGGTAGGAGTAGGACCAGATCGCGTAATTAAGAGAGCTTACGATGAAGGACATGAACTGGCGCTTCATACATATTCTCATCGTTATGAGGAAATTTATAAGGATGATGAAGCGTATTTTAGTGATTTATACAAAATACAAGCACGCATCAAAAATATAACCGGTCATACAACCATGTTAATGCGCTTTCCAGGGGGTTCCTCTAATAATATAAGTCGTAAACTTAATCAAGGTATTATGACACGATTGACTAAGAGTGTACAAGCCAAAGGGTTTAAGTACTTTGATTGGAATGTTGATAGTGGCGATGCTAGCTATAGTGTAGATGGTAATTTTGTTTATAATAATACTATTCAGCAGCTCTCTAAAACCCGCAGTAATGTGATACTTATGCATGATATTCATACTCATACTTCCGATGCACTGCGTGATATTATTCAATACGGAAAGAAAAATGGTTATACATTTGAAGTTCTATCACAACTAGAGGGTAGTGTTCATCATAATGTTAATAATTGATGAATCGATAGTGTAAATCTTCCTATAGGGTATAAAAATCAATAAAAACGTCAAAAATTAGTTAACTGATAGCAATTATCTTGAACTTTTTCTTAATCTTTGTATAATAGAATTAGATACATTTATGTATTTGCATTTTTTTCTGTTATATTTTACTAATAAGTTCATTAATACTTATTTAATTTATTATTTGATAGCAGCGAATAGTAATATTAACCTTAGGTAGATAAAGTGTAACAGATAAATAAAGCGGGTAACCGCTTTTTTTTAATGTTTCAAATACCATTAAGGAAATAAAAAAAGGAACCGTAAGGTTCCTATAAATACCAAGAATCGCTGGATCTAAGGGAATTTTTAGCCTTTGGACCGCTGGAATTTGGGGAATAACCATGAATTATACTCGCTTTGCATGCTTCTATGATGTTCTCTATTAAGGCCCAACATAAGTGGACTTGGTTATAAGAAACAAAAGAAGTTGGATTTTGTTGGGTTGCCTCGAGTAATAGGCGCTCATATGCTTCTGGATATGAGACATCAAAGTCCCCACATAGGTCTTCTGTTTTTAGTCTAATGACATCGTTGTTACTTAATACTAGCATCATTTTATCATGGGGTTGTAATTCTAAGACTAACTGGTCGTTATTCTTAAAGCGAATAACAATTACACCCATGCGATTGCTAAGTTTCTTACCTGTTTGCAGATAAAAGGGAACATGAGTCCAACGTTTATCATGCGACGCTAGTTTAAGCGCCACATAGGTGTCGGTTTTAGAATTAGAGTCTACATTGGGTTCTTCCGTATAGCCGGCATACTGTCCGTATATCACATCTGTACAAGGGTTTTCAATGTATAAACTTTCCAGAGCATCACTTTGTGCCTGATGAAGTTTAGAAGAGGAATCAATATCCTCATCATCCAATAAGATAAGGGATAAGACTTGTAGAAGATGCGAATGAACCATATCCTTTAGAGCGCCGGTCGCATCGTAAAAGCCGCCGCGACTCTCCACGCCCACACTTTCAAATACTGAAATCTCAACTGACTCAATATATTCATGATTCCATTTATCTAAAAGTAAGGGGTGTTTACGCATTGGTAAGATATTTTGCACCACTTCCTTGGCTAAATAATGATCAATACGATAGATATGATCTTGGGTAAAGATCGTTTGCAAGGATTCATTAATGCTTTGCGCTGAATCCAAATCATTACCAAATGGTTTTTCAATGATTACATTACTATTAGTTGTTAGGTCGTATTTGCTTAGGTTGGTGGCAATATCTACAAAGTAAGACGGATCTACGGCAAAGTAGTAGAGGCGTCTGCAAATATTATTTGGATCTAGGGTCTTAAAATAAGCATTGAGTCGTTTGTAACCTTCTTCCCTGGTAAAGACCATCTCAAAGTATTGAATGCGATCTAAGAACGATTCTAACTCTTGGTTTGTTGGTTTAAGACGTGCATGCTCATATAACCATGGCAAAAGTATGTCCTTATAGGTTTCGTTAGTATAGGGACGCCTTCCGATCACTATAATATGAAAACTAGCATCCAATACTTTCCGTATATGCAAGTTTAAGAAAGCTGGAAGGAGTTTACGATATGTAAGATCTCCAGTGCCTCCAAATAAAGTAACAATATGTGGATTATTTATTAATCCAGTCATAGTGATAGGTTCCTTCTTTGTCAGTTCTATTAAATGTATGTGCTCCAAAGAAGTCACGTTGTGCTTGAATTAAGTTGGCGCTTGAGTAAGCTGTTCTATAGCCATCATAATAGCCAATGGCACTGGTAAAGGCGGGGATACTAATTCCGTTTGTTATAGCAAGCGCTGCGATTTCACGTAATGTTTTTTGGTAAGCATCAATTCTATCTTTGAAGTGATCGTCTAACATAAGATTATCTAACTTCGGATTGTTTTCGTACGCTTGAGTAATTTTATCTAAGAACTTAGCGCGAATAATGCAACCTTCTCTAAATATCTTAGCAATCTCACCATAATTAAGATCCCAGTTATATTCTTCTGCTGCGCGTTTCATTAAATCAAATCCTTGTGCATAGGCAATGATTTTACTAGTATATAAAGCCTGCCGCACGTTTTCAATAAACGTTTCTTTGTCTTCAATATGCGTTTGGTCGCCCACAAAATTAAGTTGTGTTGCAGCCTTAACTCGTAAGTCTTTTTGCGCTGACATAAATCGAGCAAATACGGCTGAAGCCAAAAGCGAAGCCTCAGTACCCGTTTTTAACGATTCTTGAACGGTCCACATTCCCGTTCCTTTTTGTCCCGCTTGATCTAATATATAGTCAACCAAATAACCATCTGTTTCACTGTCTTTTACTTTAAAGATTTCAGCGGTAATTTCGATTAGATAACTATCCAGTTCGCCTTCATTCCAAGTAGTAAATACTTGGGCCAACTCATCGTTGGTTAGTTTACCAATTCTCTTTAGCAACGAATAACTTTCTGCAATTAATTGCATATCAGCGTATTCAATACCATTGTGTACCATTTTAACAAAATGTCCGGCACCATTATCGCCAATATAGGTAGCGCAGGGTTCGCCATACGCTTTTGCGGCGATGTCTAGGATAATGTTTTCAACATGACTATAGGCTTCCTTATCACCACCAGGCATGATTGAAGGTCCAAAACGTGCGCCTTCTTCACCCCCGGAAATACCAACACCAAGATAGCGAAGGCCTTGATCGTTGAGGGTTTTATGGCGTCTTATAGTATCTTCAAAATATGAGTTACCACCATCCATAATAATATCACCCGCATCCAATAAGGGGATTAAACTATCAATAACCAAATCCACAGGTCTTCCTGCTTTAACCATAATAATGATTTTACGTGGTGATTCTAGCGAATCAACAAAATCCTTTAATTCTTTATATAATGTGAAGTTTTCATGCGGTGTTTCCAACATGACAGCCTCACCAACACTATATGTACGATTATATAGTGATACTTTATAGCCGTGATCTGCAATATTAAGGGCTAGATTTTTCCCCATAACCGCAAGACCCATAACGCCAATGTTATTTTTCATATTTAATACCTCCATCTTTATCATTGTACCTAAAAACAGGGGATATTGGTAGTATTTAGGTATTTAATTAAAAGGTACTTGTGAAATATGAATATTGGCGTAAAATATAAGTGATGTGGAGGTAACTTATGAAAGAAAGTATATTATTAGGATTATTTAGGGATATTAGTGCCATACCCCATGCTTCATTTAATGAAAAGGCATTAAGTGATTGGGTTAAGGCATTTGGTGAGAAACTGGGTCTTGAAACAAAACAAGATGTGTTTAATAATGTTTTGATTAGAAAACCCGCAACAAAAGGCTATGAAAAGGCTCCAGTTGTAATGTTGCAGGCGCATTTAGATATGGTGGCTGAAAAAAATAATGACAGCGACCATAACTTTGATACCGATCCTTTAGATTTAAGAATTAAAGACGGGGTCTTATTTGCGAATAAAACCACCTTGGGGGCCGATGATGGAGTGGGTGTTGTTTATATGTTGGCTCTACTTCAAGATAATACATTAGAACATCCAGAACTTGAATGTGTATTTACCGTTGAAGAAGAAGTGGGATTATTGGGAGCTACTAACTTT
>CAYWUU010000035.1:0-9363 GCA_964461405.1 uncultured Erysipelothrix sp. | reverse complement strand
GTACTTTTGGGCTGAATTTAGGGGTTGTTTCTTTAAAATTTATTTTCTATTAATTTTATTTTATTTTACGTAATAGTTTATTGATGAAATAGGGGAAGTAGTGTAAGATGTAGTCAAATATTAAGGAGGGTTATAATGAAAAAATACGTGTTTATTTTGTTGATTGCTCTTTTGGTGGGTTGTAGTAGTGCCGATAATTCTAAGGTTAAGGCCTTAGAGAAAGAGGTGTTAGATCTGCAAGAGAAGTTAGAAAGAAAAGAATCTGGGGAGCCGGATCCAATTGTTCTTACATCTTTTAAAGACAAAGTAGTGATTGAGATGTTGGTTTTAGGTAAGTTGCAAGGGGACATGCTTTTTCCATGTCAAGTTATTGCGACTCCCCTTGATCGTGATCATAATACACCGCAGTTATTGGTTACTACTGTTGATATTTATGAGCAGTTGGAGGTGGGCAAAGAGTATAAGCTGGAACTGTATTATATCTTTGTGGTTGAACCCGATCATACTAGATTTGAGAGTTCTATACTAAATATAATTAAATAGTGGCTAAAAAAAAGGATGAACTTTGGGGGTTCATCCTTTTCTTTAGTCTTTTTCGTTTAGATTTTTACTGATTTCTTTTAGACCCGAAGTCATCGTAGAGTCGTAAGGACCTTGATACCAATCGGGGTTTTCGTCCATAATCCAAAATACTTCGATTTTGTTTTCTGGATATTTGGCGTTAAAGTCATTTATAAATATTTCCGCTTCTTCTTTGCTCATCATATATAAGGTTGTTGACAGGGCATCAGCCATGGTTGAATCTTTGGTGATGATTGAAGTGGAGCGATAGAGTGTTTCGGGGTAGAGGGTTTTCGTGTTTATTAAGTGTGAATAGTTCTTTCCGTCTTTTGCATAGTAAGTCCTTTGGTAGTCTCCTGAGGTTACTATCGATGTGGATTGCTTAATTGAAAATACATCAACACTGGGTGAATCTAAGCTTAAGTTAGGTTCTGATATTCCAATTTGCCATGGTATATTATCGGGCTTGGTGTTAATGGTTCTAATATTTCCACCACCCGATAGGATGGCATGTTTTAGGCCTTCTTCTTCTAATTTACGGGCTACCATTTCCGTAGCATAGCCTTTGGCGATAGCGCCAACATCCAATTCTGTTTGTGGATGGGTTAGATAGACCGTATTTTTTTCTTTGTCAATTACTACCTTATCCCACCCTGTGTATTTTCGTGCTTCCTCGAGTTCGTCTTGGGTTGGAATGTTGCCAGGTTGACCCATGGCATTTAGCTCTTCGCCTTCTTCGCGATAGTTATGCCAAACTTTAAATACGGATCCAAAGGTTACATCAAAATAGGGACTTAGATCGGTATAGTGTTTTGATTGTAGTAGTAATTCGATAATAATTGGATCGACTTCAACAGGGGCAATACCTGCGTTTTTATTAATGGTATAGATATTATTGATGCCATCGTATTCATTATATTTATCAAATAGTTCGTGGTATTTCCAAAATGTATCTTTAAAGAGTTCAAAGTATTTGTTGAACTCTTTTTCATTGTGCGCATAAGCTATTAACTCCATTTTGGTATCAAATCCAGAGGTAATACTGACGGCGTTATATCGTTTTAGGTTTTTGTTTTGACTTGAACATGCTGTGAGTGTCAACATGACAGTGAGTATCATCATAATTTTTTTCATGGGTTCATTATATCATAATTTTAGGAAATCTAAAGCCCTTATACTACTTAAGAATGAGGTGCTATATGGTTGCTATGGTTATTGTATTGGGATTGTTTGTGGTCTTTGTCCCCATAGTAGATGGATCCATAACGAATAGTTATTATATTCATGAGCGTTATAATATGCAACGCGCGTTTATGGGGGGATTAAAAGAGGCTTACTTAGGGGAGAGTCTCGAAGAGGCGATAGATTTATTCTTGGAGCGTTTTGAGATGAGCGCGCCTAAGGGTTTTGAGTATACGATTGATATCATGAACTTCAAGACCAGTCCGAAGCTTTTGCACGTGCGTGTAAGTGCAGTGGGTGTCGGTGGAATTGAGATGGAGTTTGAGAAATCGTTAGTAGAGGAGATGCAAGATGAAACTGGTTCGTAATATTGCTTTAGTGGTATGTGTAATTGGTATGGTGGGATTTGCAACGGAGGTTTTGGTAAGAAAACGACTTGATTTAGTGTCGGTGGTTGTTTTGGATAAGGATTTAGGGCCTCGAGAAGTAATTGAAGCGGCGGATGTTAAGGTTAAAAAAGTTAGTTCGCATTTTGTGGGTAGTGATAATATAAAGAATGTTGATGATGTAATAGGTTTCTATGTTAAACACCAACATACCTTATATAAAGGACAGGTATTATTGAAGAGTAGTGTTGAACATATGGATGATGCTTTAGATGGTGCGGCTTTATTGTTGTATGAGAATGAGCGGGTTTATGCCATTAAGCGTGATGTTGTGGGGTCTTTAGGAGCTTCTCTTCAGCAAGGTAGTATGATTGATGTGGCCATTCAGGATAAGAAAAATGATGCCTATGGTATTGTCGTGGCGGATGTTAGGGTTATTGGGATTAAGGATAGAAATGGAAAAGAGATAGAAAATGGGGGCGTGCCTCATGTAATTCTTTTGGCTTTGCATAAGGATGATGTATATACTGTCTTGAAAGCTGAGTCCGATGGTAATTTGGTCTTATTGGCCAAAGGATTTAAAGATGAAGGCTGAGTTTCCTTTTAGCATATTTGAACCGTATTTGAGTAATAATCAAGTCACAGATATTAACTATAATGGTCAGGATTTGTGGGTAGATCATTTAAAGCGAGGGCGTATTGTTATTTATAATTTTTTGGATGAATCAAAAGTGATGCAAGCGTGCGTTCGTTTCTCCAATTTAGTTAACCTCCACTTTAACTTTCAAACACCCTTGCTTGAAGCAGACTATGAAGACATTAGGGTGAGTATTCTTCATCCCAGTGTATCGGGTAAGTTGAGTGTTTCCATTCGCAAAACACCTTCTTTTATGAGAATCAAAGAAGAGACTATTTTAGAGAGTGGTTATATTACAGAGGATGCTTTGGAGTATTTAAAAGAGGCAGTGGTGAATTTATCAAACATAATGGTAAGTGGTTTACCCGGAGCGGGCAAAACGGAGTTGATTAAGTTCCTAACGCTATTTATAGACGCCAATGCGCGGGTTATAACCATTGAAGACTCCCGTGAACTTCATTATGAAAGCCTTCATCCTACGCGTGATAGTGTCAGTTTAAAGGTCAGTGAGGGCTTTGATTATGAACAGGCGATTAAAGCGAGTATGCGCCAGAGACCAAATTGGTTATTGGTTAGTGAAGTCAGAGGATCAGAAGTTAATGATCTTTTAAAGTCAATTTCAACGGGGACGCATTTGTTGAGTACCATTCATGCTAAGTCGGCTAAAGATATTCCTATGCGGATGTTATATATGATGGAGGGTATCGACAAATCCAGCACGTCGTTTTTGGCGCAACTCTATGATGCGATTGATATTGGTGTTCATATTGAACATAAAGTGAGTAGTCATGGAGTACAGCGCTATATCCGTGAAATTGTTGAGTTTAGGGACCAAAAGGCTGTGATGATATATGAAAGGGATGAATGCGATTGATTTTAGTTATTATCTTTTGTTTATTATTAGGTGTGGATATCCTTAATTTCATATTAAATGGAAATCTTGCCAGAATATTAAGGACTACTAAGCGCCATCGATTATTTAAAGGTATACTCAACTTCACGATGATTCTCATCATTATGATAGCAGCTGGTTATTATTTTAAGTTGAATACAAAAAGTATCCTATATCTATGTATTATGGGCGTTGTATCGTTATTATTAGTCATAAACTTTAACTTTGAGTTGGTAAGACATGAAATGGAATTTGAGAACTTGAGTCAATTGATGCTTAGGATGTGTGTTTTCTTTAGAATTCATAAAATGACCTTACCGACTATTGTCGATGCAAAAATGGGGGTAGATAGAAAGTATCAAAAAAGCATGGATGGAATTATTGTTAAGTTGGAACAAGGAGAGAGCATTCATATCCTAAAGAAGCTATCTTCGCATTATCTTTTGGCATCGATGGTTGAAGTCTTTGATGCAGCTGAACGCGTGGGGACGCAGTCCTTGGACCATCAATTAAAAAGACTTGAACATGATATAGAAGTTTGGATATCTCAAACTAAGCGCTATCAAGAGGAAGAAATGCAACTGCGCAAGCGTATGTCGTATTTGATCATCATGAGTATTGTAGTGGCATACTTGGCGCAAAGCATGTTGATGCATGCCATCGATGTCTCATCTGATCCTCTATATCAATATCTTATTTTAGGATTCTTGATGGGTCTCTTTGTTTTGGTGGTCCTTATGAATAAACGCAGTATGAAGTCGTGGTATTTAAGTGAGGAGCAATTATGATTGCTTTATTATTTCTACTATTTGGTAAACCTATCATTGCATTTTTTGAGGAGGCCGATGCCAAGAAGTTGTGTAGAATTCTTGGCGTAGAGCACAGGAAATTAGTAAAACAAAGGCAACTTGAATTGATTGTTTTAGGAGTAGTACTATTTCTTACGCCTATGAATAAGAAATATTGGATTGTGATGTTTATGATTCTTCTTTATAAGCGACATATTTTGCAACTTCGAAGTAAGATGAAGAAACTGCATAGTAAGCTAGAAATACAGTTTTCCATTTGGCTGCGTATGTTGGAGGTCTTAATGGCTTATAATACGGTACCCAAGTCTATTGCGCTTTCCATTGATAATGCTCCAGACTTAATTAAACCTTCACTAATTATTTTTGCTGAGGACTTAGTCTTAGATCCTTTGGATAGGGCGTTGTATACTGATTTTCTAAGTGAGTTTGATGCACTATATATTGAGCGTGCCATGCATCATTTATATCATTTTGCATTATTGGGTAATGAAAGCAGTGAAAGTCAATTAGCCATGTTAGTTGAAGATAATGCTATGGAACTCTCTAACAGCCGTAAGCAATTATTTGAAAGTAAGCTGGGGTTCTTTAGCTGGTTTGGCTTGTTGCCAATGCTGTGGGTGTCGTTGGTATTTTTGGGATTAATGTTTATGGTAGTCAGTACACTGATGCAAGGGGGGTGGACACTATAAAAGCGTTTTTTGAGGAGTATGGTTTGGTGCTTGTTGTCACAATCATCGCAACGGGAATGATATTCTTTTCCGATGAATTTAAAGATATATTGCGCGACACACTAATCACGAGTTGGGATTCGATGACGGAGGTTATTGAATGAAATTAGGATTGGAATACGGGGTTATCTTTTTAATTAGCTGCTTTATGCTAACTATTTTGGTGCAATTTGCCTCTTTATCTGCTCAAATACACAAGGGTCATTTATTCCTAGATTATGTGGTGAGTATGGTAGAAGACTATGATGGGGACCTAGAGTTAGTAAACACCCATATGAGTAATAGTACTGTCTGTAAAGAATGCACAACTCTTTATAGTAGGGTAAATGATCGATATGAAGTAGAAGTTAGTTTACCAATATCTATAGCATCTATTGGATACTTTAGTCGTATTAGAGTCACTGGAATTACGAGTGTTATACCTACTTGAAACATTTTATTAATTAGTGTATTGTGATAGGGAAGCGGAGTGATACACATGATATTAACAGTTGATATTGGGAATTCTAATACAGTATTTGTGGGTTATGATAGAGATCGTAATCTTCTATTTGAGCACCGTGTGCTTACTTTTAGAAATAATACACAGGCCTTATTGGCGCCACTTTTGAAGCAACTTGATTTGAATGTTGAAAGCATTATTGTTTCATGTGTGGTCCCTTCTATCTTGGATGAAGTGAGTTTAGCATTTGAATCTGTATATGGCATTAAACCCATCTTTATCAACGGTTCTACCATTGATGGTGTTGTTATTAATATTAATAACCCTCTTGAACTTGGGGCTGATTTGATTGCTACATTTGTTGGAGCCTATACTAAAGTTAAAACGCCTGTTATTATCGCCGATATTGGTACGGCCTCTAAGATTACCTTAGTTAATGAAAAGAATGAGTATGAAGGAGGCATTATCCTACCTGGTATTGGTGTTTCTTTGCAATCTATGGTTGATAAGATACCGCAACTACCTAGAGTTGATTTAGTATTGCCTGAGTCTGTAATGGGTAAGGGCACAGTTCATGCTATTCAATCGGGCATGCTTTACGGTACCGTAGCTCAAATAGAAGGGCTAGCTAATCGTATTGAAAAGGAAGTTGGACAACCCTGTACTCGGTTATTAACAGGGGGCTATACAACCATCTTTAAGCAACTCTTGCCTGATTTCATTTATGAAGAGCATTTAGTTAATGATGGTTTATTGGAAATCTATCTAAATAAAATGTATAAGTAATTAATGCATATAAATTACTAAGGTGTCGGTGGAAGAAACTTGCCGATCCAAGTGATCCCGATACACCAAAACTTCCAGATACGGGGCTGAGTAGTAATTATTTTGGTCTCTTAAGTCTTGTGTTGGGTGGATCGTTACTGAGTATTGGGAATTTATTTCATAAGAAGAAAAAGCAGTAAACAGTAATTGAACTGTATTGAATTAGGAAAAAGCACCTTGAGATATTTTAGATTCTCAGGGTGCTTTTATAGTAATAAGAGATTTGATATTGAAATATTCATGGATTTTGGGTTAGTGTCTTCTGGATACTTTTTATCCAAGCGCGACTGGCTTTGGTGACTAAATCACGGGTTTCATTAAAATCCCCCGTATGATAGGGATCGGGCACATCTTGACCCTTGTGATCCTCTAGGATATCTAAGAAAAGGTGTACTTTTTCTTGGGTGCCTTTAGGGGCCCTTAAGAGCATGTCTTTTACGTTTTGATTATCCATTCCAATTAGATAATCAAACTCATAATAATCCGCAGTGCTTAGGCCGCGTCCTTCCATACCTTCATAGGATATAGAAAGTTGGTCGAGTATTTTACGAGTGCCTTTATGGGGTTTATAGCCCGTATGCCAGCCGGATGTTCCAGCTGAATCGACTTCTATGATTAGATTTTCCTTCTTTGCCATATCTCTAAAGATGGCCTCTGCCATGGGTGATCTGCAAATGTTACCCAGACAAACAAATAATATTTTCATATTCCACCTCGCTTTATTCTATTATAGCATGGAGTAAAAGAAAACCACTATGAAGTGGTTTGTGTTCTTATTTGGTGCACCTAGAGAGACTTGAACTCTCATGAATAAATTCACACGCCCCTCAAGCGTGCGCGTCTACCAATTCCGCCATAGGTGCAAGGGTTATGCTTTTGTATTATAGCAAACTCATTATTTAATATCAATGCTGTAAGTACATTGTTTGCTATTGGTGGTTTATTTTACTATATTAAATAATATGAAAGGTGGTACGTATGAGTAAAATATATTCAAATGTATTAGAGTTAGTTGGGAGTACACCGCTTTTAAAATTAAGTAATATTTCAAATAACGTGTATGCTAAGTTGGAGAGTTTCAACCCTGGAGGCAGTGTTAAAGATCGTATTGCTAAGGCGATGATAATGGATGCTTTAGATGAGGGTAGAATTAATAAGGACTCTTTGATTATTGAGGCTACTAGTGGTAATACAGGCATTGGCTTGGCACTGGTTTGTGCTTCGTTGGGAATGCGTTTAATTATTGTGATGCCCGATACCATGAGTGTTGAAAGACGTCGGTTGGTGAGTGCCTTAGGTGCTGAAATAGTGTTGACTCCTGGTGCTCAAGGTATGAAGGGTGCTATTGCTAAAGCACATGAAATCGCAAAGGAACATAAAAATAGTTTCATTGCTTCTCAATTTGAAAACGAATCCAATGCTAGGATTCACTATGAAACAACAGGTAGAGAACTATACGAAGCGATGCAAGATATAGATATCTTTGTAGCTGGGGTTGGAACTGGGGGCACCATTACAGGAGTAGGTCGATACCTTAAGGAACAGAATCCTAAGATTGAGATCATTGCGGTTGAGCCTGCGGATTCTCCAGTGCTAGCAGGAGGAAATCCAGGTCCCCATGGTATTCAAGGGATTGGCGCTGGATTTATTGCTAAAATATTAGATACAAATATTTATGATGAAATCTTTGCGGTAGAAACTAAGGATGCTTATTTTGCTTCTCGCAATCTTGCGCAACATGAAGGTGTATTGGCGGGGATATCAAGTGGTGCAGCATTGCATGCTGCCCTTGAAATAGGGAAGCGTCCTAATAACAAGGATAAGAAAATAGTAGTCTTATTACCCGATACGGGGGAGCGCTATTTATCAACCAATCTCTTTGAGTAAGCGAGTTAACCTCGCTTTTCTTTTTATATCTTTGTATAATAGAACTATGAATCTAACACGCATACTTTCAATCTTAATACCAAGTCTTTTGGTAGTATCAATTTACTTACAACCTAAAGTGGATTCCCAAACCCACACTATGGTAAATTTGGATGTCTTTAGGTTTATTTTTTCTATCTTAATTATTATCTTGCATGGTGAGTTTTTGGTATACCTCAGTAAAGACTTGCATTTTATAGTTAATGATGTCTTTGTGCGCGTGGCCGTACCATTTTTCTTTATATTAAGTGGGTATATTGTGAGCATTAAGAGTCAAACGGATGGTTTGTATGAAACTAAATATATTCGTAATATGGTTAAGAGCTACTCAATTTGGTTTATGATTTATTTGCCTGTTTTGGTGCTAGGGGCTTATACTTATCGTGATTTGATTGCGGAAGTAATTGGATCATTATCATTGGGTACTTTAAGTATCGTTATTTTAGTGCCCCTTGTTTTGGTAGCGGCTTATGTCTATATGGGGTCGTATTATCATTTGTGGTATTATCCTGCGACCTTTTTATCACTGGGAGTACTTCGCTACTGGAATAAGAAACATTGGAATCTTGGATTCTTACTAGGGCTTTCCTTTGTGTTGTTTCTATTTGGGCTCACTGAGACCTATTATGGTCTGCTACCTCCGATACTTCAAAGTATCGTTGCAGGATATATGGCAATCTTTTATACCACGCGTAATTTTCTATTCTACGGGCTATTTTTTATAGTCTTGGGCTATATTATGGGTCGTATGGACCTTACTAAGATTAAATTTAGTTTATATAAGTTAGTTTTCTTTACAGTCTTATTGGTGTTGGAAAGTTATTTTATATATGATATTGAGCGTTTTAATCTAAACTTCCTATTCATGGCCGTTTTTGTATCGTTCTATCTTGTGGTTAGTCTCTTAAGGCTTCCAAATATGGTTAGCTTTAAGAAGGGGATTAGATTAAGAAATATATATAAGTATATCTAATT
>CAYWUU010000034.1:0-9475 GCA_964461405.1 uncultured Erysipelothrix sp. | reverse complement strand
TCCTTAGCCGTTAACATAATGACAATCCCATCTTTGCCTGCTTCACGATACTTCTCGACTAACTCAAGCCCTGACATCTTAGGTAACATCCAGTCTACCACCAAGACTTCAAAATTAAGGTCTTGTATCAATTTCCACGCTTCCTCAGCACTGCTAGCACTCTCTACTTCAAATTCCATATTTCTTAAATCATAGCGCAGCAAACGACGGATGCTAGCTTCATCTTCAATGAGTAGTAATTTAGCCATCGCGTTCCTCACTTTCAAAGGCCTTCAGTATTTTAATAACCAAAGGATGTCGTACCACATCACTATGACTTAGGTTAACGAAACTAATGTCTTTTATGCCCACTAAGCGTTTTTGTGCCAACTTTAGTCCAGACTGTTGCGCATGTGGTAAATCAATTTGTGTTAAATCACCATTGACTATCATCTTAGAGTTTCGGCCTAATCTTGATAAAAACATGATCATTTGTGCTTTAGTGGTATTTTGTGCTTCATCTAAAATAACCACCGCATCGTCTAAAGTTCTACCTCGCATATAAGCTAAGGGTGCAATCTCAATTACTTTATTCTCAATATAGCGTTCCACCCGTTCATGCGACAACATATCATCCAAGGCATCGTATAAGGGTCGAAGATAAGGATCTACTTTTTCCTTTAAATCACCTGGTAGAAAGCCAAGGTTCTCCCCTGCCTCCACCGCAGGTCTTGTGAGGATAATCTTCTTAACGTCACCCCGTTTTAGTAACTCCACAGCATAACAAACGGCTAAATAGGTTTTACCGGTTCCAGCTGGTCCAATCGCAAAGGTGAGATCATAGGACTTAATGGCATCAATAAAAACCGATTGTCCTAATGTCTTAGCGCGAATGGGTTTTCCAGAATAGGTGCGTGTTAAAATAGTATCAAACGCTTCCAAATAATTGGACTCTTTATTCAATTTAATCGCTTCATATATATTCTCAATAGCTTCAGCATCCAGAAAACGATATTTTTCAATGACTTTAAATATAGTACTAAACAAACGTTTACCCTCATTTAAAGCCTCCCCTTCGCCACTTAGCGTAATGGAAACACTATTATAGGTTACTTCTAAATCAAGCAGATTTTCAATAGTTTTTATATTACCACCTTCGATACCATTTAGTATTTGCATAATGGAATCTATAGGTGGGATTTCTAGAGTTATTTTTCCCAAGAACAAACCTCCTTTTGATTATCATACCTTATCATGAAAGTAAGATAAAGAAAAAAGAGCCAATATTGACTCTTTTATATAATTTATCTACGTTTCTTACGATTCGCTTTTTTTGCAGCCTCTTGTTTTAGCTTACGGCGTACGCCTGGTTTAACATAATACTCTCTTTTGCGAGCTTCAGCAAGGGTTCCATTGCGAGATACCTGACGTTTAAATCGACGTAACGCGTCGTCTAAATCCTCGTTCTCTTTTAACACTACTTTCGACATGACTAACCTCCCTTCTGATGCAAGCAAATTAATTATAACACTCTGAAACTAAAATGCAAGAACGATTTTAGTTTTCTTAGTACTTGAAGCCCTTATTACAATCAATTATAATGATTGTGGGGGTTAACTATGAAAAAACTATTCAAATTCACAATTAAAGTAATATTGGTGGTCCTACTAGCTTTAGGCCTTTTTTTAGGTATGGTTGCGCTCACTAAGTATTATCCAGATAAAATTGAAGTATTAACGGTACAAGAAGGAAACCTAAGTGAGACCCTACATAAAAATAGAAACTACTCAATTGTTACTTGGAACACCGGATATGCCGGTCTTGATAAGAGTCAGGACTTCTTCATGGATGGAGGTCAGCGTTCTCACGCCGGATCAAGAAAAGAAGTTATTGAAAATATGAATGCTATAAACCACGCGCTTGATGAAATCAATGCCGACTTTGTTTTACTACAAGAAGTGGATATAAGCGGGAAACGCTCCTTTAATGTAAATCAAATGGAAGCCTATACGCGCAATTACTATTATCATAGCTTCGCAATAAACTACAAAAATATATATGTTCCCGTTCCACTCACAAATCCAATGGGATCGGTACACAGTGGCATCATGACTTTATCCAAAGCTAAACCTACTGAGGCCAAACGCTATCAATTTGATGGTAAGGAAATGTTTATAGTTCAAATGTTTGAATTAGATCGTGCTTTTACAATGACACGATATCCGGTTAATGATAAGGAGTTAGTTGTTATTAACGCCCACTTCTCTGCTTTTGATAAGGGTGGTAAAATACGTAAGCAGCAGTTAGCACAAATTGAATTAGTTCTAAATGAGGAATACAACCGTGGCAACTATATTATCTTAGGGGGCGACTTTAATCATGAATTGCCCAATACAGATGCTAATACCTTTAAGTGGAGTGTTGATAGACCCGATTGGATTCAAAAGTTCCCTAGTGATTTTAATGTTTCTGGCTATAAATGGCCCCTAGATACCAAAACACCAACGGTTCGTTCGTTGGAAGTACCCTATACCAAAGGTATAAACTTCGTGGCTATTATAGACGGCTATTTAGTTAGTGATAATATTGAAGTTACTAATGTTAAAACGTATGATTTCAACTTTGAACATACCGACCACAATCCCGTCTTACTATCTTTCAAATTAAAGTAAAAAAGGATCTCACGATCCTTTTTTAATACGCTCAACATACTCAATACACTTAATACTCATCATTGGGGTTATAGCGGGCGAAGTAAGAAGTTTCATATCCAGACACGCCTTAATATGATCTACTTCATATTTAAACTCATTGCCTGTCTCAAAGTGCTTTTCTTCACCGTTGATATACACCCCATGTGTCTTCCAAAAATTAGGAATCTTGATAGTCGCATTCTCGAAGATAAACTCTGCGTAATTCTCAAGTTGATCCAATCGCGATATGGTAACAGATACCCCCACATCCCTTATATCAAACTCAAAGTCCGCTTTCTCATCAACATTATTGATCCCTTTAACTAGTTTTAAAGAACGGTGCTTAAGATCTGTAGTCCCTAATAAATACATCATATACTCAATTGGGTAGTTGGCACTTCCATACAATACGCCGCCACCCTTTTCATCATCATACATCCAATGGGTTTTATCGTCCCCTGGCGCAAACCACATTTGCATGCGAACGGCGTTAAGTTTACCAAATGTACCCAACTCAATGGCCTCTTTTAACCAAAGTGTTGCAGGTAAAAAGACAATCTTTTGTCCTTCCATTAAAAACAATTCTTTCGATAAAGCTAAATCATATAAATAACGCGCCTCATCACTTCTAAGCACTAAGGGTTTCTCACACACTACATGCTTACCACTTAATAAGGCCTTCTCAATATGCTCCTTATGCAAGTAATTGGGAGAAGGAATATAAATGATATCAATATTGGGATCACGATAAAGATCCTCTGCCCTATTATAATGCGTTACTAAGGAATCATAAGGACCCTTAGAAGAGTAGATAGCCTCAACACGAGAACCTTCACTGCTCTCAATGACTTTAATAAAACGCGGGCTAATAGAAGCCATGCCTAAAATACCATAACGTATCACATAACCACCTGCTTTCTACTCAAATTATACCACAGTAGCCGATGTTAGAGAGCCGCTAATCGCTGGGCAACGTCTTCATCTGACAAATTATGCTCAATTACATAACGATTGCGTACATCGCGACGACACGCATCACAGCACCCTCTTAAATATTTTTCTTCATTTTCTTCACTACAAATCATTTGGATATTACACGATGGATTGGCGCAGTTAACATAACGCTCACAGGGACTACCGTCAAAATAATCTTTCCCAACAACAATATGTTCATGTCTATTTATTGGAACACTAATTCGGTTATCAAATACATACATTAAACCGTTCCAATTCTTACCTTGGGTATCAGGATCATACCCATACGTAGCGATGCCCCCCTCTAGTTGGTTGACATCTTCGTATCCTTCTTCTAATAACCATCCGGAAAACTTCTCACATCGCACTCCACCGGTACAATATGTAAGAATCTTTTTGTCTTTAAGCAAAGCATCGTTCTCTTTAATCCATGCTGGAAGGTCTCTAAAGTTACGAATATCAGGACGGATCGCATTCTTAAAATGACCTAAGTCATACTCATAGTCATTGCGAGCATCCAAAACAATCGTATTATCATCATTCATCGCTTCATAGAAGTCCTTGGGTTTTAGATGCTTACCGGTAACTTCAAGGGGGTTTATATCGGAATTTAAGCTAAGGTTCACCAATTCCTTCTTAACCTTAACACTCATGCGCGGAAACGCATGTTCATGATGCTTATCGACCTTAAACGGCATCCCTTCAAAACGATGGTCCGAACGCATGATATCTTGATACTTCGCAATATTTTCTAAAGTACCCGAAACCGTACCGTTTATACCTTCATGGGCCACGATAATTCGTCCCCTTAAATCCAAACTATCGCATAATCTCTTATGTTCATCCCTAAACTGTGCTGGGTCTTCTAACCAAACATAGTGATAATATAATAATATTTCAAATTCTTTTTCCATTTTCTCACCTACTAGAAAATACTACCAAAAAACCACTAATGGTATCAACACATGTGAACATTGATTATATTTGCACAAAGTATAGAATAAAAAAGGTAATGAGACGCAGTAGAAGTGAAATCAATTCTACCACGTCCATTACCTTCTTTATTAATTAGTAATCTTCAGTTGAAACCTGTCCTTGCATAATTGCAATTCCAGCCGATGCACCGATACGCGTTGCACCAGCAGCAACCATCTTATCAAAGTCTTCCTTAGAACGAATCCCACCAGAAGCCTTAACACCAAGTGTGTTACCTACTGTTTTTCGCATTAGAGCAACATGATGTTCCGTAGCTCCAGAGACACTAAATCCAGTTGATGTCTTAACAAAATCAGCACGGGCGGCCATTGCCAATTCACAAGCCTTAACAATTTCTTCATCTGATAATAAACAAGTTTCTAAAATTACTTTAAGAACACGCGTACCACACGCTTCTTTTATAGCGGCAATTTCATCTTGAATCTTATCATAAGCTTTATCCTTGATATCTGAAACATTGATAACCATATCAATTTCAGTGGCACCCTTTGCGATAGCATCCTTGGTTTCAAATACCTTTGTTTCTTTTGTATTAGAACCTAATGGAAATCCAATTACCGTACAAACTTCAACCGCACTATCCTTCAACAAACTATGTGCCAAAGGTACAAAATCAGGGTTAATACATACGGACATAAAGTCATAGTCCTTTGCTTCTTTACATAATACTTCAATTTGATCACGGGTTGCATCTTGTTTTAATAATGTATGATCAATATACTTATTTATTTTCATATCTTTCTCCTTTTAACACATTACGTGCATATATATGATCCCCTAGGTAGTCTTCAACGTGATTCCCTATGGTAATACCAATATCACGACCGTGTCCTAATATTACTACTATATCATCTTTTTGAGCGCTCGTAATCGCTTTTGATATGGCAGCTTTTCTATCCAACACAATTTCGTAGTTATTTTTAGTAACCTTTTCCAAAAGTGCATTGATAATATCTGCAGTTTCTTCCGATCGGCTATTACTCTTAGTTACGATCAAGTGGTCACTATAATTTGATGCTATTAAACCCATGTCTGGACGCTTTAAGGCATCCCGTTCGCCATCTGCACCAAATACTGTAATTAGCCTTCCCTTTTTAATGCTACTTAGAAAATTTAAAGCAATCTGCATACTATCGGGGCTGTGAGCATAATCAATATACACTTTAAAATCTTGACCCTCATCAATGGCTTCCAAACGCCCCTCTACCCCTTTTACATGTTTTAAATGGTCCACAAAATCATTGGGATGATAGCCATTTTCACACAAGATAGCGATAACATTTAACACATTGTATACATTAAATATAGCAGAGAACGGAGTTGTAATATGGTATTGCTTATCCTTTATCACTAATGTAAACGAAGTAAGTGTCCCATCCATGATTATATCTTTTGCTCGATAGTCTGCATCTTCATGTATACCATAGGTCACTAATTGAGAAAGTGCCATCGATGCTAAGCGTTTGCCGTAGGGATTGTCAATATTCACGATTGAAACCCCTGTATATTCTTCAATTAAGAAGAAAGATGCTTTAGCCTTAAAGTAAGATTCCATCGTTTTGTGATAATCGAGATGATCTTGTGTTAAGTTCGTAAAGGATTTATCATAAAACGTAAGTCCTTCAACTCGTCGTAAATCAAGACCTTGCGAACTGACTTCAATACAGGCATCGCTTACACCCTGTAATACCATGTCATGAAGAAGGGAGCGCATTTGAATAATATCGGGCGTAGATAATGTGGGTGGTAAAACAATATCCCCGTATTCAACTGAAACCGTACCAATATACCCTGCATTCTTGCCCATCGCTCTTAATAAATTATACAAAGTTTTAGCGGTAGTTGTTTTTCCGTTTGTACCTGTTATGCCATGAAGTCGTAATTTCTTTGAAGGATAATCAAAAAAGACATCTGCCGCGTGATGTAAAGCACTCACTACATCATCGACTAAGACATACTCAATGCCCGCTATTTTATCACGCACTTCATCACTATGAACAATCGCCACAGCGCCATTTTCAATAGCTTGTTTGATAAAAGCATGTCCGTTGACTTTAAATCCTTTACGCGCAAAATATAGGCCCCTATTACTTATTATTCTTGAATCATCGACTAATTGTGATATTTCAATACCATTGGCAGACTGAAATATTTCATTTAATTTCATAAATATCCTCCCATCTAAGCATTCTTGGCCCTAACTTTTAATATCTTCTTAATACAGCGTGGTTTAATCCAATTATTTTCGATTAAAACATCCAAAAACTTCTCTTCGTCTTCAATTAAAGCATCGCCTAATGTCACAATATTGTCGCTATTTAGCTCAGTTTTAATACTAATGGGATATCGTTTATATCCAGTTTCATTTACTTTATAGAACACATTAATATCGGGTTCGAAAAATACTAAGGTGCTCGCATTGGAGGCAATGGGCTTTAAATAAGCAAATCCATACCGAAGTACATCTAAACCATAGGTTGTGAGTGGAATAAGGCGATCTTTAAATGAAGTATAGAGATCAAAAAATTGTGGCCGTTCTAAAATAGCCACCTCTTTTACATAAAGAGCATTGAGTAAGGTATCAAAGAAAGGAATATAAATGGGAACGCCTTCAAAGTTAAATACTTTGAAATCTTCAACGATTGGTAAAAGCGCTGTATGAATCAGCTTATTTCTTTCATAGAACTCTAGGTTGTCCCACATATCAAAAAGATCCGTTCGAACCGCTTCATACGTTTCTTCTATCTTCTTTTTTTGTTCCAAGGCTTTTTCAAAAGCCGATAGATATAAGATATCCAGATCTTCATTTAATTTATATTTCAAATTAAAGGTCTTATTAATACCTTCATACTGACGTCTTACTTTATTAGGTAAGCGTTGTTTGTGATATTTCTCTAACATAACTAACTCCTAATCTTTATCTAATAAACTAACAAAATTACAGGCTGCTATACTTGCGCTTTCAGCACGATAGACGTTTCTTCCCAAGCTAATAGCTTGATAGTCAAGCGAGGCGAAAACTTCGCGCTCTGAGGCACTAAAGCCCCCTTCTGGGCCAATCAAAAGACTAATATCATGATCCTTAGTGATAACATCAACGATATGGGGATGGTTTCCCAGCTCACCATATAGATTTAAGGTCCCCTTTTCAAACTCCAAATCCGACTTACTAATAATACCGCGTACTGAAACAGGATATTGACGATAAGATTGCTCACAAGCCTCAAGCGCAATGGTATTCAAACGCTGGATCTTACGATCTACGCGGTTACCGAAGTCACGAACAACTCCATGATCTGAGGCATATAGAACAATTTCATCAACCCCACTTTCGCACGCTTTTTGAATCATCCACTCTAAGCGTTCGCTACGAATTAAGGAAGCAATGAGTTTCAATCGATATGCTTTCTTATGAAACACGATCGATTCTTTGAACTCAACACGAAAAGGCTCGACACTAACCACTGAGAAAATAGCGCCACTTCCCTTTTGATCTACCAAGCGCATTAAATCACCATCACGCATTCTAAGCACTTTAGTGACCTGATGCAGTTGGTCTTTTGATAAGCTTGGGTTGCTAAGGTCTTCAATGAAAAATTGTTGCATTATAACTCTCTTCGCGCCATATCACGCAATTTTTTAACTTCAAACGGTTTAAGTACCCGATAGGATCCAATTTGAAGATCATTAATCTCAAGATCCCCAATCGCATAACGATGCAATCGAATCACTGGCAAATCAAAGTGTTCCATTAATTTACGAATCTGACGATTCTTTCCTTCGTGCAAGGTAATATCAAAAACAGTTCTATCTTTATCTTCAATATAACGTACCCGCGATACCTTCATCGGCGCGTACTCAACACCATCCACCACTAAACCCTTTTCCAATGCTACATTTACTTTATACTTCATTTTACCATCCACACTAACGCGATAGGTTTTAGGCACATCATACTTTGGATGCGTTAAAAGCTGCGCAAACGCCCCATCATTGGTAAGAATAAGAGCACCAGTTGTATCCATATCTAATCTACCCACTGGATAAATACGACGGTTATCATGAATCAATCCAATTACCGTTGGACGATCGTGTTGATCATCTGAAGTTGATACAACGCCCCTTGGCTTATTGATAATATAGTAAACGTGGGCCTCTTGCCCCCCAATATCTTTATTATCTACTTCTATTTTATCATTAGGTAAAACATGTTGTCCCATCTCTTTAACAACCACACCATTTACCTTAACTCTACCTTCCAGGATGATTGCTTCTGCCTTACGACGTGATGCAACCCCCGCTTGTGCTAATACCTTTTGCAGGCGCACACCATTATTTGAAGAAGTCATTGTCATCCTCCATACCTTCTAATTTAATTTCTGGCAACTCTTTAAGCGAATGTAACTTAAATACATCCATAAAAGAATCCGTTACTTCATATAAAATGGGGCGACCAATGCTATCTGAGCGCCCTGACTCTTTAATTAAGTCAAGGGCTTCCAAGCGTCGACACATCATGTCACAATTGACACCCCGAATCTCTTCAATTTCTACGCGCGTAATCGGTTGCTTATAGGCTATGATAGCCAACGTTTCTAAAGCCGCTTGCGAAAGCTGACGCGTTTTTTCATAATTCATTAATTCTGTAATAATATCGTGATACTCTGATTTAGTAATTAACTTAATCACACCACCATAATCAACACATTCAAGGCCCCTTGATGCATGAGCAAAAGAGGTTTGAAAAGCACTTAAAAGACTATTAAACGCTTCTATATCCATATTAAAAGTCCGGGCTAGTTCCTCTTTATTAACCCCTTCTTCACCATACG
>CAYWUU010000033.1:0-9785 GCA_964461405.1 uncultured Erysipelothrix sp. | reverse complement strand
TGCAAGTATTGCAGGAACTACTTAAAGTAATGGATAGTACAGCTACTTCTATGTGCATGGATAATAATATTGACCTAATAGTCTTTAATATGAACGAAAAATCTAATATAATAAAGGCAGTAAAGGGAGAGTCAAACGGGACTCTTGTAAGTAATTAGGAGGAAAATATATGACTTTGATTGATAGTGGTAGAGAGATGATGAATGAAGTAATTGATGGCTTTAACGATCGTTTGGGTACTTTGCGTACGGGACGTGCTAATGCTTCGATGCTATATGGTATTGAAATTGATTACTATGGTACGCCAACACCAATTGAACAACTGAGTCAAATTTCAGTTTCAGAGGGAACGCAATTAACGATTAAGTTATTTGATCCATCTGCATTAAAAGATGTTGAAAGAGCTTTAAATGAATCGCATTTGGATTTACCAATTATGAATGATGGTACTTTAATTCGTATTAATGTACCCGGTCTTACAGAAGAAACTCGTAAAAACATCGTTAAGGATGTAAGTAAATTCGCTGAAGAATTTAAAGTCCAAATCCGAAATATTCGTCGTGATTTAAATCAAGAAGTTAAAGATGATGATGCGCTTCGTGAAGATGATGAAAAACGGGCTCTTGAAAATGTTCAGAAGTTAACGGATGAATTTATCAAGAAGATTGATGACATTTCTAAAGCTAAGACTGAAGAGATTATGACGGTTTAGTTATGAATGTGCCAAAACATATTGCCATAATTATGGATGGGAACGGTCGTTGGGCAACCAAACAAAAGAAGGACCGTTCTTTTGGCCATTATTATGGATCTGAAAATGTTCGTGAGATTGCGCTTACGGCTTTGGATTTGGGCGTAGAAGTTCTGACGCTTTATGCTTTTTCTACGGAAAATTGGAAGCGACCTGAGGAAGAAATATCGTATCTTATGAAACTGCCTGCTATTTTCTTTAATAAGTTTTTAAAAGAACTTAATGAGAAGGGCATTCGTATTATGACTATAGGAGATTTGTCAAAGATTCCTGATAAAACGCGTTTAGTCATTGAGGATGCGGTAGAAAAAACGAAAGGTAATACGAAGTTAGTCTTAAATTTTGCCCTTAATTATGGATCTAGGGATGAAATTGTTAGAGCTATGAATGCGATTATTGAAGCTAAGTTAGAAAGTGTCACGGAAGATATTTTGGAATCCTACTTAGATACAGCTGCGTTACCATCTGTTGACTTGTTGATTAGAACAGGTGGCGATCATCGATTATCAAATTATTTATTATGGCAAGTTGCCTATGCAGAGTTTGTTTTTCTAGATGAAGAATGGCCTTTGTTTAATAGGGAATTATTTACGAAGTGCGTTGAAGACTTTAGTTTAAGAAATAGACGCTTTGGGGGGCTTTAAGGTGTTTAAAAGAACTGTAACCGCAATAGCATTAATTGTTGGATTTGCTATTGCCTTTATGTTAGGGGCGCAAGCGCTTCGATATGTTGTGATTGGTTTAATAGCTATTGCATCGTATGAAATGTACTGCGTTGTTGGTAAACGATGGCCCGTTATCTTTATGGGCGTATTTATGGTGGTTTTATCCTTCATGTTTATCGATGCCTATAAGGTTATTCCTGTTGCTTCGTTGGGTTTAATGATGCTCTTGGTTTATGTTTTAATGAACCAGGACGTTAGCTTTGTTGATTTGGGCTTTGTTATATTGGTAACAATGATTTTAAGTTTAGGGGTTTACGCTATAGCCAACATACTTAAATTTGATTTAAGTGTATTGGGTTATATTATCGTAGCCACGTATGCCACAGATACGTTTGCGTATTTAGGGGGCAGTATGTTTGGTAAGCATAAGTTAATTGAGCATATCTCACCTAATAAAACAGTAGAAGGGGCCATTGCGGGGACTTTGGGTTCTCTTGTAATCTCGCTTTTATTTGCATATTTCTTTGTGAGTTTGGAGTTTAATATCATTATATATGCTTCATTATTGATTCCCATTTTTGCTCAAGTGGGTGACTTAACATTTAGTATGATTAAGCGTAAGTTTAACTTAAAGGACTTTGGAAATATATTCCCAGGTCATGGAGGCGTTTTGGATAGAATTGACAGTGTGTTGTTTAGTCTTATTGTCTTTAATATTATCCTGAGTTTAGTATAGTGGGAGGAAGTTATGTCAATCCTAGTTAACATATTAGTTTTTGCTGCAGTAATGAGTATTATTGTTGTAGTTCATGAGTTTGGTCATCTGGTCGCCGCTAAATCATTTGGTGTATACTGTCGAGAGTTTGCGATTGGTATGGGGCCTAAAGTCTATTCTTATCAAAGTAAGAAATCAGAGACTGCCTATAGTGTTCGTTTGTTGCCCATTGGTGGTTTTGTGGCCATGGCTGGTGAGCCTGGTGAAGAGGGCATGGATCATGTTGATGCTTCACGAACTATTAATGGTATTGCGCGTTGGAAGCGCCTTATTATCTTGTTTGCGGGCGTTATTATGAATTTAGTCTTAGCTTTTGTTGTGTTCTTTGGTATCTTTTTAAGCAATGGAATCTTAGAGGAACCCAAACCTATCATTGCAGATATTGTTGAGGGGTATCCAGCTGAGCAAGCGGGGTTAATGGCCAACGATGAAATTATTAAGATGACGTTTAAAAATAACAATATTATTTATCCTAAGACCTTTACAGAGGCCTCGACGGCTATTCGTTCCTTTGAAGGATCTCCAATCAAAATGGAAATTAAGCGTGGTACAGAGGTATTAGAGGTCGTATTAACGCCTGTACTAAATCCCGACAACAACACATATGCAGTGGGTATTTATGCGCAGCCTGCCCAGATGATCAAGGTTGGATTAACTGAAACCTTTATGTATACCTTCACATATATTGGAACTACCATTGTTACTATTTTAACGGTACTTAAGTGGGCGTTGCAAAGTGTAGGTTTAAATAATTTTGGTAGTCCCATTGCTATTTTTCAGGAAACCTCTAAGGTGGCAGGTTCAGGCATGGCCATGTTGTATTTTTGGAACTTAATTGGTTCCTTGTCAATATCCTTAGCCGTCATGAATCTAGTGCCCATTCCCATTTTTGATGGGGGAAGGGCGTTGTTGACGGTTATTGAAATGATAATACGTAGACCCATTCCAAAGAAGCTTGAAAATGCAGTAATGATGATAGGGTTTGTGATGGTTATGGCATTAATGATTTTATTAGTGATGAATGATATCAAGAAGTTATAAATCATTAAAAGTTTGTGTTATAATAACCACAAAGGAGTATGAGAATGAGTTATACTATAGAGATTTTAGAAACACAACCACTTAAATTAGCTACGATGAAGATGACTATTCCTGATTATTCAACAGATTTAGCATATCGTGCTGCTTTAACTTTGGAAAAAGAGTTAAAAAATAAAGGCATCGAGTTATTAGAGGAACGCTATAACTTTATGGTTTCGTTTGACTCTCACTATCGTTTGGAAGTCATAGACATAGAGGTTGCGGTTGCGGTTAAGTCCTTAGGTGAAGACACAGAGATGATTCACTTTACTGAAATCGAAAACGATTCTATGTTAATACGAATTGTTGCTAAGTCTTTTGATGATGTCCATATCGGATTAGCCGAGTGGATGCATGATAATGACTATGTAGCTAATGGAATATTGAGACAGGTTATTCATGATGGCATTGAGCATATTTATGATTGCCCAGTCAAAAAAGCAGAAGATTAACCTTTGTCAAAGTGATGAAGGTTTTTTTATTGGAGGAAATATGGAATTTGATATTGGAATACTAGTTATGGCTAATCATGATTTAAATGATTTTGAATTACAGGAAAGTAAAGAAGAACTCATTGAATTATCCAAGGCCTGTGAGATTGAAGTTGAACAAACTGTTTTTCAAAATATTAAAGTAAAGAGCAGTGCCTACTATATAGGAACTGGTAAAGTAGAAGAAGTTAAAGCAGCCGTTGATGATGCTCAAGCTAACGTTGTTGTTTTTAATGTGGGTTTAACGCCCTCGCAATTACGCAACTTAACACAAGCACTGGGTGTTGAAGTCATGGATAAGAATATGTTGATACTTGAGATATTTTCGCGCCGTGCCCATTCTCCCTTAGCAAAAGCGCAGGTTGAAATTGCTAATTTGAAATATATGATGTCTCGGATGGTGGGATCTTATGATGCGTATGGGCGTCAAGCAGGGGGCCGTAATAAGGGACTGGGTGAAACCAAGTTAGAATTAGATCGTAGACATGCTGATAAGCGCATTTTGTATTTGAGTCATGAGATTAAGAAACTACAAGTAGAAGAAGATATTAGAAGAAAGCGTCGCGTTCAGTCGAGTATTCCTAGGGTATCTTTAGTTGGATATACCAATGCCGGTAAGAGTTCTTTAATGAATATCTTATTAGAAGACAGTGAGAAAGAAGTATTTGTGAAAGATCAAGTCTTTGCGAGTTTAGATACTCAGGCCAGAAGTATCACAATTGATGATAAACATTCATTTATATTAACGGATACGGTTGGTTTTGTGCGTGATTTGCCCCATACATTGATCGATGCCTTTCATGCTACATTGACAGAAGTTAGAGAAGCGGATCTTTTATTACATGTTATTGATATTTCTAATCCGTTTTATGAGCAGCATATTGAAGTGATTGAAAATACGATACAAGAGATTGAAGCAGGGGATATTCCTATTTTACGGGTTTATAACAAGATTGATAAGATGGACATTGAATACGTAAATAATACACATAGTTTTTATATATCTGCGCTTCATAATATTGGAATTGAAACGTTACTTGAGGTGATTCAGGCTAACTTATGGCAAGATTTGCAAGAAATCGAAGTCTTATTTCCTTATGATAAGATGAAAGAGGTAGATTTATTGATGAGAAATGCTGTAATATTAAAACATGAGCAAGTTGATGAGGGAATTTATATGAAAGTAGCAATTTCTTTTGAAAAACGTCATCTTGTGGAAGGTTATGTAATTAAGAAGGAGCAAGTATATGAAGCTTAATGTAAAGCGAACGGTCTTAGTTGGATTGGCGTTTATGACCATATCTGGATTTTGGCAGTTATATGATTTTATGGTACCCCTTATATTAAAAGATGTTTTTAATATTTCTGATAGTATCTCGGGAGTGGTTATGTCCTTGGATAATGTTTTGGCGCTTGTTTTAATGCCAACATTTGGATCTATTTCTGATAAAGTAGAAACTAAATTTGGTAAGCGGATGCCATTTATTGTGATTGGAACTATGTTGACCTCAGTCTCATTGCTCTTATTACCAACGGCCGCCACGAAGCAATCGCTAATTCTATTTATTATTGGTTTAGCTATTGTCTTATTATCGGTGGCTATGTATCGCTCTCCAGCTGTGGCCTTAATGCCTGATATTACGCTTAAACCACTGCGCTCTAAAGGAAATGCCATTATTAATTTAATGGGAGCAGTGGGGGGTGTAATTGTACTTGTCTTTGTGACGTTGCTTGGACCTAACGAAATAAGAGGGTATATGCCAGCCTTTGTTGCTACATCTTTGTTTATGATTATCCCCATCATAATTATGATCTTTTTTGTTAAAGAAAATGTGTGGTCAAAAGAAATGATTGATCAAAGTTACGATTTGGATATCGAGGACTTTGAACATGAAGACACTAAGTTAGCACCGGAAGTTAAGCGTAGTTTGCTTTTCTTACTCTTTGCGATTGCTTTTTGGTTCATGGGTTATAATGCCGTTATCTCAGCGTTTTCTCGTTATGCTTCCTATCAGATTAATTTAAGCAGTGCTGAAGCCGCTATGAGCCTTCAGTTAGCGAATATTGGAGCCATTGTATCCTTTATACCTATTGGTATATTATCGTCTAAGATTGGCCGCAAGCGCACCATACAGATTGGGATTATTGTCTTAGGTCTAGCCTTCGGTAGTGCCTATTTCTATAATAGTTTTAATTACCTAATGTATGTAAACTTCGTGATGGCAGGCTTTGGTTGGGCAGCCATTAATGTTAACTCCTTACCAATCGTACTGGAAATGGCTAAAGGAAGTACCGTTGGGAAATTTACAGGCTATTATTATGCGTTTTCTATGTCCGCTCAAATTGTAACGCCTATTCTTTCTGGTATACTTTTTGACACTATTGGGTATAAGATATTATTTCCATACTCAGCATTCTTCGTAGGGCTTTCCTTTGTGATGATTTTATTTGTGAAACATGGGGACTCAAAACTTGACGACTATAAAAATGTTTTGGATGAAGATTAATGAAGTATAAGTATTATTCACACCGTGGTTATTTTGATAATACAACGATTTACGAAAATACCTTAGAAGCGTTTCAGATCTCTATAGATAAGGGTTATGGGATTGAGTTAGATGTGCGGATGACTAAGGATAAGCAACTCATTGTCTTTCACGATGAAGATATGAAACGTATGTTTGGCTTAGATACGGTGATTCAATCTCTTTCCCTGGATGAAATATATGCGATGAACTTGAACTATCATATCCCAACCTTTCAGCAGGCACTTGATCTTATTAAGGATCAAGTTGATATAATTGTTGAGATTAAGCATGGCGGTGATATTCATACATTATGCCAATTAGTATACAATACATTACTAACTTACGATGGGACTTTTAGCATTGAGTCCTTTCATCCTGGTATTGTATATTGGTTTAAAAAACATGCACCTGAAGTGGAAAGAGGGCAACTTCTTATGTCGATTGCTGAGTATGACTACTTTTCACTGGGGTTGTTTATGATGAGTCACCTAACGTCCTTTTTTACTAAACCTCATTTCTATGCCTATCGAAAAGAGCTTGGAAAAACTAAGCTAGCCCGCCTACTTCTAAATGCGGGCAATAGCTATATTGTTTCATGGACCCTTATGGAAGGGGACCCACTTTATTTAAAGGCTTCCAAGATTATTTTTGAAAATTGTGATAAACCAGAGTTACTATGGCCCATTCAAAAGAAACTTTAAATTTTAGGTTTGAAGTTTCTTTTTAGTATGCTAAAGTATATAGAAATAGAAAGGGTTATAAAATATGAAATCAATTGTAACAGTTGTAGGTCTTGATCAAGTGGGTATTATTGCAGGTGTTTGTAATTTATTAGCCGATAATAATGTTAATGTTTTAGATATTAATCAAAATATTTTAAATGGTTTTTTCAATATGATGATGGTAGTAGATATAAAGGAATCTAAGG
Source organism: uncultured Erysipelothrix sp. (assembly GCA_964461405.1). Lineage (GTDB taxonomy): Bacteria > Bacillota_I > Bacilli_A > Erysipelotrichales > Erysipelotrichaceae > Erysipelothrix. The sequence goes on along the minus strand of CAYWUU010000033.1, from coordinate 2,567 downwards.
TTGAGTTTGACACTTTAGCAGCCATGTTGGATACTTTGGGCACGCAGTTGCATGTTCGTATTCAAATTCAACAAGAATCAATCTTTACGGCAATGCACCGTATTTAAGGAGTCTATATGATAACAAACCTGGAAATAATTGAAACAAATCGGATGATTCAAGAGGAAGCTCTCGACGTTCGAACTATTACTTTGGGTATCAGTCTTTTAGATTGCGCTCATCCTGATATTGATGTTTTAAATGAGAATATTTATAAGAAAATTACAACGGTTGCTAAGGATTTAGTTAAAGTTGGCCAGCAATTAGAGCGTGAACTGGGCATTCCTATTGTTAATAAGCGCATTTCAGTGACTCCCATTGCTATTGTAGCTGCCAATACCAAAGCGGACTCTTATGTGTCAATTGCTCAAACTCTAGATCGCGCGGCGAAAGAGGTTGGCGTAGATTTTATAGGTGGGTTTAGTGCGTTAGTTGAAAAAGGCTGTACACCCTCTGATGAGGTTTTAATTAACTCGTTGCCAAAGGCGTTGGCGCTTACTGATAAGGTTTGTGCCAGTGTAAATGTTGGGACTTCCAGAAATGGACTAAATATGGATGCCGTTAAGATGCTTGGTCAGACTATCTTGGATATGGCTCATCACACTAAAGACGACGATTCCATCGGTTGTGCAAAGTTTGTGGTCTTCTGTAATTCCGTTGAAGATAATCCTTTTATGGCGGGTGCCTATCATGGGATTGGTGAAAAGGAAATAGTTATTAATGTTGGAATCAGTGGACCTGGCGTTGTTCGTAATGCGGTTAAACAGGTAAAGGGTGCCGATTTTGAGACGCTTTGTGAGACCATTAAACAAACGGCTTTTAAGATTACGCGAGTTGGACAATTAGTAGCTCAAGAGGCTTCTAAACGTCTAGGAATCCCATTTGGAATTATTGATTTATCTTTGGCACCAACCCCTTTAGTTGGCGATAGTATTGCTGATATATTTAGAGAAATGGGATTGGAGGAAGCTGGTGCTCCTGGTACAACACTGGCTTTGGCTCTATTAAATGATAATGTTAAGAAAGGTGGCGTAATGGCCTCCTCATATGTTGGGGGCTTAAGTGGCGCGTTTATACCCGTTAGTGAGGACCAAGGTATGATAGAGGCCGTACAGCGTGGCGCTTTAACGTTAGAAAAACTAGAAGCGATGACCTGTGTTTGTTCAGTGGGACTGGATATGGTCGCTATTCCTGGTAGTACCAAAGCCACTACGATATCTGGTGTTATTGCAGATGAAGCTGCGATAGGAATGATTAATAATAAAACTACAGCCGTTCGTATCATTCCTGTTATTGGTAAAGAAGAAGGGGAGATTGTAGAGTTTGGCGGACTTTTGGGTTATGCACCTATTATGAAAGTTAATACATTTAATAACGATGACTTTATTAACAGAGGCGGAAGAGTCCCTGCTCCAATCCATAGTTTTAAAAACTAATGAATAAATTTGATCAAGGCTTTGATAAGCATCTTGGATATGAAGTAGTATCAAAAGATACGACACAGGCTGTTATTTCACTTCATATCCAAGCCATCCATCAAAATATATATGGATACTTACATGGGGGCGTTTATTTCTCTTTAGCGGATGTAGCCTGTGGCTATATAGCTACTGAGAATGAAGGCGTCTGGGTAACTTTAAACGGATCCATAAATTATATGAAAGCTGTGAAAGAAGGGATCCTTACTATTACAGCCAATACGGTATCAAGAAGTAGAAAAACAATTATTATTGATGTAACGATATATTGTGAGGACGTTTTGCTAACAAAAGCTACCTTTACGATGTATCAAGTTAAGAAAGAGAGTGTAGAATGAGTAGCGTAAATATTTATTTAGTAAGACATGGGCAAACAGTGTTTAATGCGAAGGGCATTGTTCAAGGGGCTGCGGATGCGCCTTTAACACAGATGGGCATTGATCAAGCCATTAATTTGGGTAAAGCCATCCGTGACAAAGAATTTGATGCCATATATAGTAGTGACTTAAGAAGAGCCTTTGAGACTGCTCTCTATATTATCAACGAGAATCACAAACCCCTTAAGGTAAAGACTATGAAAGAATTTAGAGAGTTTAATTTCGGGTTGTATGAAGGGGACCCAATGTTAAACTTTTGGGAGAATAATGCTCGTAAGTATGGTTATGATCTGGAGCATATCATGCAAAACGACTTTATGAGTCGCTATAATTATATTTATCATGAAATTGACAATCCCATTGGTGAAAAGAATGCAGATTTTAAGAAACGCATTTACGATGGTATGGAAACCATCAGTAAAGAGGCTTTGGAAAAAGGTCAAAAAAACATCATGGTCGTTGCTCATGGTGTGACTATTATGGGGATTATTCATCTATTAATCGAAGATTATAAGTTTTCAGGTTTCATCAGTAATGCTGGTGTAACTAAGTTTACCTATGATGGTGCAAATTTCAAGAATATTTATATATCAAAAGAACTATAAAAATAAGGTGTAATGGATTAATCCAATACACCTTATTTTATTAATATAATCAATATACTCACCAACAA
>CAYWUU010000032.1:0-9851 GCA_964461405.1 uncultured Erysipelothrix sp. | reverse complement strand
GCCGCTACTGTTATCTCAATCTCACTTGTGAGAGCAGGACTAATGTCGCTGGAACAAGCTATTGGAGTATCAATAGGAATAATATTGGTACCACCGTTACCTCCATTATTGTAGGTTTAAAAATTGATGGATTTGGTATTATTTTGTTTTTGCGGGTGCACTTTTATATGTTTTTACGAGTCGTCAAAACATAAAAAATATCGGATACTTACTGTTTTCCTTTGGAATCACCTTTGCAGGTTTGATGATGATGGGAGATCAATTGGGATTACTTCAAAACTATCCGCAGTTTATTGCCTTCATTAACTTTATTTCTCAGTATAAGTGGCTTGCTTTTGGTGGAGGTATTGTGGCGACGGCCATCATCAACTCCTCAAGTGCCTTCATAGCAATCATTCAAAAACTATACGGGTCGGGTGTAATTGGGCTTCCGGTAGTTATTGCGATGGTATTGGGTTCTAATATTGGTACCACTATAACAGCATATATAGCTTCATTAGGGGGTTCAATCACTGCAAGAAGAGCTTCCATCTTTCATACTATTTTCAATTTAATTGGAGCCACCATCATCATGCAACTGTTAACACCATATTCTATGTTTGTTTCTAAAGTTGCAATGAGTGTAGGCGGAAGCTCTGAGTTTACAGTTGCAGTGGCACACTTCTTCTTTAATCTGATATTTGCGGTATTAGTCATTCCCTTGATAACCTCTTTCCTAAAAATCTTAGAAATATTGGTCCCAGGTGAAGATATAACTTACGATACTGAAATCAAAACTATATTGGATTATGCAACTGTGAATGAGTTTCCAGAAGCGGCCATGGACCTTGCTAGACAAGGAATTGAAGAGATGGGTGATTTTGTATATAAGAGCATTAAACATGCACAGAACTACTTTAAAGAAGGTAGTATCAGTGATTATGAAGATAGTACTCATTTAGAGAATATTATTAATCAATTAGATACGAATTTAACGAATTACTTGCTTGAAATCGCCCGTGCTTATCATAATCCTGGGTCTCATATTGACAACTATACTAAGAACTTAGAGATTGTTAAGAACTTAGAGAGAATCGGTGATTTAAACTTGAATCTCGTGGGTTTCTTTCATCGAGACGTTCACTGATCTTGCTGTTGAAGAATTGGACCTAATGATCAAGAGATTATTAGATATTCTTACCGAAACACTAATTATTTTTTCAAGTCAAGACACCAGTACATTGGAACAAGTATTTATCTTAGAAGATAAATTGGATAACCAAGAGTATATATCGCAGCAATCACTTCAAACGATGGCGTGAGGGGATATGTAATACCCCAGTTACAAGTTCAATTTACGTTGATATCTTATCAACATTGGAACGTATGGCCGATCATGCCGTGAATGCATGCCGCTTTATTGATAATGTGACTATGTTACATGAAATAAAAGAAGTTCTATATTCTTAAGAAGTGGACTGTAAATGTCCGCTTCTTTTACTATACTATAGACAAGAGGTGATCAATATGATGAGAAATTACTCAGTTTTGGATTATGTTAATAGTGTAGGGGAAAAAGATGTTGAACGTTTTATTAATAAAGCATCAAAGTCTTTTGAAAAGTTATTTGGAAAGATCAATAATAATATTGAAATCGAAATCGTATTTGAAAATGAGAGAGATGCCATTGATATGCACCAAGAGATTAAGTTCAATCCACGGTATGCAAGGCTGTATACAGTTAAAACAGGCAATCAAAGGGGTACGCTTTTGATAAGTGGGAAAGAAAGGCTCTTTGATTATATTGGATCAATTGAACCTAATCTTTTGACATTAAGTAGAGATTGTGGTCTCAATTTCAAAGTAAACTACCGCCAAGAATTTTCAGGGACTGTATTTAGTGGTGATGTGATTGGGGGCGAACTCTTATCGAGACAGTGTATTGTAAGTGTAAGCGATGTGCTACCTGAGTTAAGTTTAGGTATGTTAAATAAGATTGGTAAAGATGAAAATGAACTTGATTTATTATTAACTAGAATTATTAAAGTTAAAGCACAAACAATCCTTGGTTAAAGGATTGTTTTTTTATGTAGGAAGGTACCTAAATAAGGGTTTATATGATAGAATTATAAAGAAAGTGGTGGGTGTTATGTCGCGAATTAAAAATACGATTAGGTTACTTAACATCCTATCGTTACGCTCTGTTGTTGGAATCAGTGAGTTAGCAGATGTCCTTGAAGTTGACCCTAGAACCATCCGTCGGATGCGTGATGATCTTTTAGATTTAGGTTATGATATTGAATCGATTCATGGTCCAGGTGGGGGTTTGAGGCTGTCAGGTTCCTCTAGATTGTCCCTAAGTGATTTCACATCTAATGAGCTTACGCATATTAGAAGTGGCTTAAATTATCTGAGTGCATTGGACAGGGGCATGTTTGGTCATGATTTCTATCAATCAATTGCGAAACTAAATCATTATTTGGATACGAATAGGGAGTATCAAGTTATTGATACTGCACTTTCAGTGCGACTAAATGTAGATGGTGAAGTGTATCAGAAGATTATTAATACGATTGAGTCTAGTATTAAATATCGCAAGCGCATTAAAATTACCTATGAGAAAAACAAGCGGGAAATTCGCGAGTATGTATTTGAACCGTATGAATTAATCATTGTGAATGGCTCATGGTATATGGCAGGATATGATACAGCCAATCGTCAACTTAGTTTAAAGGTATCGCGTATTAAGAATATTGAGGTATTGGATGTGCATTTTAGATGGGATGAAGATTTCTCAAGGAATCAACTCATTAATAACTTTGGCTTCAAAGTTAGGCCTGTTAGGCTTAAAGTTAAAGTCACTAATTTTGATTATCTAAGTGAGTATATTTGGGGTCGTGATCAGATCATTGAATGGCTTGATGATACCATTTATACCTTGGAAGCTGATTTTCCCAGTAAACTCTTAGCGCAGGAGTTTATTCTAAAGGGTGGCAGTCATATTGAAGTTATAAGTCCCGACGAAATGCGAACATGGATTATAGGTGAGAGTACTAAGATATTAAAACAGTACCAGTAGGAGCATATATGAAATTTAGTTATAAGGGTATATTAGGTAAAGTAAATAAGGAGAGGATATACGACATGATAGTTATTGAGGGAGTAGTTGGAGTAGGTAAGAGTTCTTTAATGAGAATTTTAGGTAAGGAAGGATATACTGAGTTTGAGGAACCGGTTGTGAATAACCCGATTTTGGATAAGTTCTATCACGATCGTACGCGTTATTCGTTTCCATTGCAGGTATTCTTTTTAAATAAGAGATTTGAGCACATTAAGAAGGCCAAGGACGTCACTAATGCGGTTATGGACCGTAGTATTTATGGGGATGCGATTTTTGCTCGTATGTTAAATATTAACCATGAAATGAGTGATGAAGAGTTTGGAATCTACTTGGAGTTACTTGAAAATATGTTAGAGCATGTTCAAGCCCCTAAGTTAATGGTATATCTTGAGATTAGTGTTGATGAAGCGATGCGTCGTATTCAAAAGCGCGGTCGTGATTATGAGTTGATTGTTGAGCGTGATTATTGGCAGAAACTAAATGATGAGTATGAGACATACTTTAGTGATTATGTGTTATCGCCTATTTTGAGAATTAATGTCGATAATTTGGATTTTGAGAACGATGAAAACGATCGAAATTATGTAATGAACTTAATTAACGAGAAGTTAAAGGAATTAGAGGCTAAATAAATGAACTGGCTCGATACAGCTAAGGCTTATGTTAGAAAAGATGCAGCCGCACGTTCTGTATTGGAAGTCATCTTACTTTACCCAGGGTATCATGCTTTGGGTTTTTATCGTGTAGCGCACGTTTTCTATGAAATTAGGTTGTTCTTCTTAGCGCGATTAATTTCAAATATTGGTAGATTCTTCACAGGCATCGAAATTCATCCGGGAGCCACAATTGGCAGAAGGCTTGTTATTGATCATGGCATGGGTATTGTCATTGGTGAAACCTCCGTTATCGGGGACGATGTGCTCATCTATCATGGCGTTACTTTGGGTGCTCTTTCTAATAGGAAGGAAAAGCGTCATCCTACTATTGGTAATAATGTGTTGATTGGAGCAAATGCGTCAATATTGGGGAATGTTGTGATAGGGGATAATGCTAAAATTGGAGCCCATGCGTTGGTGCTAAAAGATGTTGCGGTTTTAGAGACCGTTTTTGGTATTCCAGCAACATGTTTTGATAAAGCAAACTGTAAAGAGGCTTAGATAATTAGGGGTATCTATGGTACGATATTATTAAGTTGAAATGGAGTAAGGATATGAAACAAAAAATTTTGATGGTCGTAGTGGTGTTAGTTACTGTATGGGCTGCTGTTGTGGTTGTTTCTAAAGAAAAACCGGTTGCGAAAGAACCAATTGAGTTTGAAGGTGACTTGGTCACAGAAGTGGGTGTACTAACCATTGGTGATCTTTTATACCATAGCACCTTTTTGCGTGATAGCTCGCAGGAAGCATTTTATGAGGGCTTTAAGCATATGGATACTTACTTTCAGGCCGCAGATATTGTGATTGGCAATTATGAAACGACCACCAATCCAAATCGTAAATATTCTGGATATCCGATGTTTAATACTCCAAATACAGCGCTTAAAGCGATCGCTAAATCAGGAATCAATATCTTAAATACAAATAATAATCACAGTATTGATACGGGCTTAGAGGGAATTATCTCTACTTTAAATAATATACGCAGTGAGGGTATTTTAACGGTCGGTACGCAGTTGCCAGGAGAGGCCAAGCGCTTGGACTTGAATATGAAGGGTATCTCGGTGGGCATTGTTTCCTATAGTTATGGATATAATGGCCTTGAAGGTCGTTTGTCTAAAGATGAGTTGAATACGTATGTGAGTAAAATTAATGAGGCAGAGATTGAAAAAGGCATTAAAGATAGTATTGCTTATGGTAATGACTTTACGTTGGTTGTAGTACATTGGGGTTATGAGTATCATATTGAACCGAGTTCTTTTCAAAAGGACTTGGCTAAGAAAATGTCAAAATGGGGTGCTGATGTAGTAATAGGGGGGCATCCTCATGTGATGCAACCTACAGAAATGATTGATGATACGTTTGTGATTTATTCGCTTGGAAATTATGTATCGGATCAGCGCTTGGAAACTTTGGATAATATTGAAACGGAGCGTGGGGCAGCTATTGGATTTACGCTTGAGAAAAATCATTCCAGCGGAGAGAAGCGTGTGACTGGTAAACATGCGATTCCAACTTGGGTTTATAAACGTAAGGTGGGCAATTTAGTTTATTATGAGGTGTTGCCAGCTCAGGATTATTTGGATGGTAAGTTGAATGTGAACTTAGGGTCTGGTAATCGCGAGCGCGTGGCCCTTACGCAGTCAATTATCGCTAAGCGGCTTGCGCCGGGTTTAGATTAAGTTATAAGGGATTCATTGGAATGAATCCTTTTATTTAGTAGTTGGTTTTAAGGGGTGCAAATAATAGGTATTAGTGCTAAAATTACTTAGAAAGGAAGTGAATTATGAACCGATTTGATAAAGTATATTTGATTTTTGTGTTATTTCTATCGGGAGCATTGTTTGTTTCTTCTCGTTATGTAATTGAGAGCATTGACACACAAAGAGCTGTAGCCGTTGTGTCATATTTTGATAAGGAAATAGAGCGCATTGATATGAAGAATGAGGGGTTTCATAGCGTTAGGGGTGCGTTAGGTGAAGTTATTATTGAAATTAAGGAAGGGAGAATTCGTGTCGCTGATGAAATCTCTCCAAAGAATTATTGTCAGATTCAAGGCTGGATATCGCATACCAACACGCCAATCATTTGTCTTCCCAATGGCATTAAGATTGAGTTAATTAATAATGTCTATACAGATACGGATGTTAATGTTAAGTGAGAAATAGAAATAGAACAAAGAAGCTAACGCTTTTAACGATGTTGTTGGCGATGGCAATTGTGGTGAGTATGATTGAGTCACAGGTAGATATTGGGATACCTGGTGCAAGACTGGGTCTGGCCAATGCTTTGGGTTTAATAGCGCTTTCGATATTTGGTATTAAGGAGATGTTGATATTAAATATGATGCGCGTTCTAATTGTTGGTCTTATGCGGGGTACCTTATTGGGCATGGGGTTTTGGATTAGTTTCTTTGGAACGCTATTGGCTTCCTTAGCGGCCATTGGAGCCCATAGGATAAAGAAATTTTCGGCAATTGGTGTTAGTTTAGTGTCTGCTACTTTTCATAATATAGGGCAGGTGTTATTTGTTTCCCTCGTCACAAATGCTCCAATGTTAATCTTTACGTATTTACCCTTTATGTTGTTAATGGGGATACCAACGGGTATAGTAACGGGTCATATAGTGAAAACCATAACAAATATCTTAGATTAGTTTTATAGGTGCTCGGTGAGTGCCTTTTTATTTTTTCTTGATTTTATGTGAAAATATTATAAAAGTGTAGCATATCTTTAATGAAGTCTTTGCTTTTTTGTGGTATGATACTAACGTTGAGCGAATTGAGTTTTGGGGCTTATTAGCAACAAAACATCTTATTAAATAAGGAGGAGTTATGAGTACGAAAAAGATTGAAGAAGCCTATGGCGATGTTGATTTATCACTTTTAGCAGATCTCACTTTAACTAACGGTATCTCGGGTCACGAAGCGGATGTTGCGCGCGTATTCAGGGAGTATGTTGAAGAGAGTGTCGATCGTGTTGAATACGATAATCTTGGTTCTGTTATCGCGGTAAAAGAGGGTAATGAAAAGGGTCCTAAACTTATGTTTGCGGGCCATATTGATGAAATTGGATTTTTAGTGAAGAGTATTGATGAAAATGGATTCATTAGATTGCATCCCGTTGGGGGTTGGTGGGCGCATGTTCTACCGGCTCAACCAGTGGTGGTCATTACGCGTGCTAATAAAGCATTTACAGGGGTCGTGGGGTCGAAAGCGCCTCATGGGATGAAACCTGAGGTTCGTAATCGTGTCATGGATATTGCTGATTTGTTTGTTGATCTGGGCGTTAAGTCGAAAGAGGAAGTTACAGATATTTTGGGGATTCAAGTTGGAGACCCTGTGGTTCCTAAGGCTGATTTTCAAGTAATGGCTAACCCTAATTATCTTATGTCAAAAGCATGGGATAATAGAGTAGGTGCTGCGATTGTTGTTGATATAATGCGTAATCTTAAGGATGTTAAAACAGATGCCACAGTTTATGGTGTAGGTACGGTGCAAGAGGAAGTTGGTTTGCGTGGTGCTAAAACAGCAGCACAGGCTATTAATCCTGATGTGGCGATAGCTTTAGATGTTACGATCGCAAACGATACGCCTGGATCCAATACAGGTGTTAAGATGGGTGTAGGTGTTACTTTAGGTGCTATGGACGGTTCTGTAATAGGGCATAAGGGGCTTCTATATTATCTTGAGGATTTAGCGAAAGAACTTAATTTGGAGACGCAAGTTGATATTTTAAGTGCGGGTGGTACTGATTCTGGTGAAATGCATAAGGTTCATGATGGTGCTATTACGCTAACGGTATCGATTCCTGCGCGTTATATTCATTCTCATTTGGGTCTAATTCATAGAAAAGACTATGCGGATACAGTAACGTTGCTAACGGAATTTACGAAGCGTCTTAATAATGAAGTGTTTGATGCACTCACGAACACAAAGCGTTTAAAAGGAGTTTAAAGATATGATTAAAGAAACAGTTTTAATAGAGAAGCCTCTTAATGAGGTGTGGGATTTTCTTATAATGGAGTTGGCTAAGAATTTTAAGTGTTCTCCATCGCAATTAGAAAAAAAGGTTCTTGAAACTAAAGCAGAGTCGTTTAGGGGGAAAGTTACAATTAAACAGACGGTATCGGAAATTAGACCCATGGAGTTTATTGAGATTATCTCTGAAAATGAGGATACACTAGCTCGTAAAATCTATGAGTTAGTAGAAGATGATCTGGGTACTCATTTGACTTCAGGTGAAGATGGTGAAGGTAAAAATAGTATCTTACGTACCTGGAATTATAAGTTAATGTCATTTCCTGTTTTACGTAATGCTTCTAAAAAGAAGTTAAGATATGGCCTGTTGTATATTAAAGATACGCTAGAGGGTAATCTTGAAATTAATGAAGGAGATCGTGAGTAATGTTTTATATTCAGTCGCCAATGAAGCGTGATTTTTTTGTGGAGGAGTTAGATGGTAAAACATACAATGATATCACATATAAATTTGAAAAGATGGATGGTATGAAAGTCTATTTCTCCTATGTTGGTGAAGTAAGTGTAGAAGAAGCTGCTGCCAGTGCTAAAGCGCATCTTAAAACTACTGATTATGGTCAAACACTCTATTATTTAGTTACGCCAGTTAAGTAAGATTTAAACACCTTCGGGTGTTTTTTAATATGCTATAATAGTTTATATTGGAGGATATTATGTTTAGAAAGTTAAGTGTTTTATTAATAACTATATTATTAGTGGGATGTTCTGTTTCAGATGAACCTGCGGTGTTTGTGCCCAATGGTAAGCATCCGGTTGTGATTATGGAAATGGTCAATGGTGGAGTTGTTGAAATTGAACTTTTTCCTGAAATAGCCCCTAATACAGCCAACAATTTCATTTCGTTAGTTCAAAGTCATTTCTATGATGGTTTGACGTTTCATCGTGTTATTCCTGGGTTTATGATTCAAGGGGGCGATCCTAAGGGAAATGGAACCGGTGGACCCGGTTATGGTATACCAGGTGAGTTTAGCAATAATGGCTTTGAAAATGATTTGAGTCATGAACGGGGTGTTATTTCGATGGCTCGATCTAGAAAACCAGATAGTGCCGGTTCTCAGTTTTTCATCATGCATCATGATTATCCGTCTTTAGATGGGGACTATGCTTCTTTTGGGAAGGTTATTGGGGGTATGGAAGTTGTTGATGCTATTGTTATGGTTGAAACAACGAGTAGTGATTTGCCCATTGAACCTCAGGTAATTAAATCTATGAAGGTTGATTTAAGGGGTTATGTTGTTGGTAGTGTTGATAAGTCTTAGATAAATAAAAGAACTCGAATCGTGTGATTTGAGTTCTTTATTATTATCCTAAGGCTACATCCAGAATCATCATGATTGTAAATCCAATCATGAATCCAATTGTTGCTAAATCCGTATCTAGATGGGTGCCTACACGCGCTTCGGGTATAAGTTCCTCCACCACAACATAAATCATAGCACCTGCTGCAAACGATAAGGCGAAGGGCAAGGCTGGTTGTAGGTATACAACAGCTATAGCTCCAAGTACCCCTGATATGGGTTCTACGATTCCTGATGCTTGTCCAAATAGAAACGATTTCCACCGGGACATTCCTTCGCGACGTAAGGGCACAGATACAGCTGCTCCCTCGGGAAAGTTTTGAAGTCCAATACCAATAGCAAGAGCTATGGCTCCACCTATAGTAGCGGTGCTAATGCCTTGATTAATGGCACCAAAGGCAACTCCTACAGCCAATCCTTCGGGTATATTATGCAGCGTAATTGCTAGAACCAATAATACACTTCGTTGCCAGCTTGTTTTAATACCTTCAGCCTCTTTTTCGCCGGGGTGAAGGTGAGGTAGTAGTCTATCAGCAGCAAATAGAAAGGCGCCCCCTGATAGAAATCCTATTGCAGCTACCAACCAGGTTGTAAAACCTAGGTCTGCCGCTAGTTCAATTCCAGGAGCCAATAGTGACCAAAAACTTGCAGCTACCATTACTCCTGAAGCAAATCCTAACATAGTATTTAAGACACGTTTGTTGATCTCTTTAAAAAAGAAAACAACTGCTGACCCAACGGCGGTCATTCCCCATGTG
>CAYWUU010000031.1:0-10100 GCA_964461405.1 uncultured Erysipelothrix sp. | reverse complement strand
GAAAATCAGAAAAATCAGAAGAACCCTTTGTGAATGAATGGTACTTCCCATTGGTAGCTGGAGCCTTTACGGGCCTTACCATCGTCTTAACTAACTTAATCTTTAGATTCTCAGAAGGTTATACTATTAAATCCTTCTTAGACCCAAGATCATTGGTCTTCTCTATCTTCATTAGCTTTGTGCTATATGCAGTCCTTAACTTCTTTAGATACCGTTCCTTACGAACTATTGTAAAAACAGTTAAGCAATTCTCATTAATTCTCATTATTTCACTTGCCTTACCTATAACACTGATCGCCACAAATTTTATGGGCATGACATGGAAAGTCCCAAAGGCTAAAAGTGTCGAGAAAATTGAGTACTCATCCAACACCTTTAAATATACACTACCTATTTTTTCCAGTGTAGATTTTACAGATTCTAGTACCTTAACGGATACGGAATCTATTCAAGAATTCGTGGACTTCCACAATCTAATGAACAGACGCCTTAAATCGCAAAAATTCTTTCTACAAGGCGGTACCAGCGAAGGACTATATAATATCCCGGAAATTTATGACGAAAGTTATCAACCCTATGAAATTGTTAACTTCACCTTCACCTATTACTTAAAAGATGGCGATATTATTAAAAGAAATGTAAACATTCCCTATATGCTACTCTTAGAAATTTATCCAATTATGGATAATAAAGATTTCATCGCCAATTCAAATCCTATATTCAAAGCCGAACGGATCGTAAACTTAAATGTTTTCAAAAACAACTTAAGCGATCAACTTATAATACAAGATAGATCCGCCTTTAGCGAAGGACTATTCAAAGCGTACCTGAGTGATATTGATACCCTTACACCAGAGGACCTACTCTACAAATCAAGTGATTTGAAGTATATTATCTCTTATAATGCAGAGGTTAAAGTAAAACCTAATCGTTATAGCCTAGATAGCACCAGAAAAATTCCTCATTTCTTAAATATCGATACCAGATTCACAAATACTATACGGTACTTAGAAGCCTTTGATACAACCCCTAATGACTTAGTACGTGTTTATCAAGGAGAGATTGAGCGTCACGAAGTAGGACCGGCTCTATATGGTGTAGCCATGAGCCACTATAGTTATTATGACGAAAACGAATACGTCTCTGTAAACGAAGTTGATCCTTCCCTGCTTGATACTATGCAAGGTAACGCCCTCACTCGCAAAAAAGGAAAAGTACTATCAATACGAATTGACGAGTTGAATATAGCAATTCCAATCAAACCATAGTGTAAGATTCACAAAAGTTTGGTATTATATATCCAAAGGAGGTATTAGTAATGGAAGACATTAAAGACAAGCTAAAAGATGGTCTAGATAAGACTGTTGATGCAGCTGAAGACATTTTTGAAAAAGGAAAAGATGGGGCCAAGAATATCTACGAGAATCGCGAAGAAATCTTAGATAAAACGGTAGAAGGTGCTAAAGATGCGGCTGAAAAAGTAGTTGATGTTTCAAAGGATTTATTCAATAAAGCCAGTGATGCATTTCACGATGAAGTAAATCAAGAAAAATTGAAGCATGCCACTGATACCGTAAAAGAAACTACTAAGAAATCTGTTGAAAGCCTCAAAAACCTATTCAAGAAAAACGACTAAGGAGCGAAAGCTCCTTTTTTGATACAAAAAAGTCTAGACGATTAATCCAGACTCCACTATAAACATACTTTGTTGCTTCAACCCATAACCTGTTTAATGTACGCAACTATTCTATTATGATACTTAGGCATCGCAAACCCATAAACAAGGGCAACATTCTCAACAAGCACCTGATACCAATCTAATACCTCCAACACGACCTCATAACTCACAGGTCGTGTATATAAGCTATAGTAATACTCAGCGCCTTCTTCTAGGTAATGCCCCAAGTACTTATAGTTTAAACCATAATTAATTTCTTTATCGTGTTTAATATTAATATTATAGCCCAACATGAGTGATAGCTCCTCTAAGATTATAGTGGTCATTAAGTACGTAGCATAGTTAATCTGATTACGTCTTAATGCCTTTACAACATAGAGCGACACCCAGTAGATTTCATTTACAGAATTCTTAAAACTTTCTGCTGTTGGATTTAGCAAACGATGCATCGTATCATTTGGAATAATATTAATTTGACGGTCCGTCTCATTATATATAACGTACGTTAAGCTATCTTCTTTAAGATACCTATCAAGTCCGCTAATATTTCTTATTTGTAGATCAATACGTAACCCCGATGTGTATTGCGTCATCATGATCTTATCATCACCATACCTATTATTTTGATAGATGAGTACTTCCCCGAAGTATTCCGGTTCATAGACAAAACTATCAATATCCTCCACAAAGAATACTACATCATAATCTTGGTATGGATCACTAATTATCTTATGATTTACTCTTGACCCATTCATTGTGACCAATTTGATCCCTTTATGTTTCGCATAGGCCTTAATTTTATCTAGCATAGGATTCTCCTTAGTAAAAAAGTGCCGAGGCACTTTTCATTAACTTAATGGCGTACCTGAAGCAACATTAGGGGCCGACACTAAATCCATAGTATCGCCATCCTTAGCCGCCACAATCATACCGTTTGATTCAACACCGCGCAATACCGCAGGTTTAAGATTCACAACTACCACAACCGACTTACCAATTAGCTCACTTAACTCAAAGTAACCCACGAGTCCACTTACGATTTGAATTATAGATCCCGCTACCTCAACTTGAAGAATATATAACTTATCAGCCTTTGGATGCTTCTCGCCAGAGACAACTACACCCGTACGCATATCTAACTTCGTAAACTCTTCAAAACTAATTTCAGGTTTGGTTTCCAACTTAGGGTTCTTTTGATTAATAAAGTACTCCATGGTCTCTTCTAAATCTAAGCGTGCAAAAATAATCTCTGGTTTCTCCACAATCTTACGATTTAGTTCAAATAAACCAAATGTTTTAGCACTATCAAAGGATATATGTTCCGTTTTTAATTGATCTAAAATCTTTGCTGAAGTTTCTGGAATAAAGGATTTTAAAACGATGGCCCCAATGCGAATACTTTCCACAAGGTTATATAAAACAGTTTGCAGACGATCTTGCTTAGACGCATCTTTCGCTAAGTTCCACGGTTCAGTCTCATCAATATACTTATTACAACGTCTAAACAACGAAATAACGTGGTTAATCGCTTCTTGAACATGCAATGATTCCATTGAAGCACTTGCTTTATTAACCAAATCAGAGGCTTGTTCAATTAACTCATTATCAATATCTTCTCTTTCATCACTAACGTTTAACTCACCGTTAAAGTATTTATTAATCATCGATAATGTTCTATTGATTAAGTTTCCGGTAATATTAGCCAAATCAGTGTTAATTCTCTCAATCATTAATTCATGAGTAATGCTGCCGTCACGTTCAAAAGGCATTTCATGCAACATAATATATCTTAGGGCATCGACTCCAAACACTTCAACTAACTCATCTGTATAAACCACATTACCTTTACTTTTACTCATTTTACCTTCACCAATTAATAGCCAAGGGTGACCAAAGATTTGTTCAGGAAGTTCTATATCTAGGGCCATTAATAAGATGGGCCAGTAAATGGTGTGAAATCTCAAAATATCTTTACCAATTACATGAACATTTGCGGGCCAAAACTCATTAAATAATGGACCATGATTTCCATCCACATCATAACCTAATCCGGTAATATAATTTACCAGCGCATCAATCCACACATAAACAACGTGCTCTGGATCAAAATCAACTGGAATACCCCATGAGAAACTTGTTCTAGATACCGCTAGATCGTATAAAGGTTCCTTTAAGAAGTTTTGTAGCATTTCATTTTTTCGTGATTCGGGTTGAATAAAAGATGGATTATCATTAATATGCTTAATAAGGCGCTCTTGATACTCTGATAACTTAAAGAAATAGCATTCTTCGTTATTTTCAACTAAAGTAGCACCACAAACAGGACATACTCCATCCTCTTGTTGTGAATCACTATAGTATGCCTCACACGATTGACAATACCAACCTGTATAAATACCTTTGTATAAATCACCTTTCTCAAATAATTTCTTAAATATTTTTTGTACTTGAGTCATATGATAAACATCGGTTGTTCTAATAAAATGATCATAGCTAATATTCATATCATCAAAGATATTGCGAATAATTCCTGCTACTTCATCAACATGTTCCTTTGGAGTACGGTTGGCCTTACGCGCATACTCTTCTATCTTTTGCCCGTGCTCATCTGTTCCTGTTTGAAAGTGAACATTATAGCCCTGTTCTCTTCTAAATCTTGCAATACTATCCGTTAGTACGATTTCATACACATTACCAATATGTGGTTTAGCTGATGTATAAGCAATAGCCGTTGTAATATAATAATTTTTATCTGGTTTCATCGGATTCCTCCTACTTATTTGCTACTCTATTATACATAAAACACCGCTTACTTACAACGTAAGCGGTGCTTTATTAACGATATAATGACTGTCAGTACTAATATTCAAGGAATCTATATCCTCATTTAAATATAGATAGGCCATGCCAATTAGGGCCAACATTATCAGCACTATAATTATCTTCTTTACTTTCTTAATAATTGATATTACTAGCAAGACTCCAATAAGGATTGCTAGGGCTAATTTTGGTTCCATATATTCTCCGTTTCTAAATAAAAAGCTTCTTACGAAGCTTCTCTAATTTCATCAATTTTACTAATAAGATACTCTTGGAACTCCATAGATTTCTCTTTGTTCATAGCTGGAACGCCAGCCAGTGGATACTCCATGTCAATAAGTTCATACTTATTAACACCCATTGTATGATATGGCAGCAAATCAATGCGTTCTATATTTTTTAATGGGGCCAGATATTGGGCCAGTTGATCCATGTATTCGAAGGAATCATGAATCCCTGGGACTATCACAATTCTAATCCAAATCTTAACATTCATTTCTTGGGCTTTTGCCAAGAATATTTCTGTTGTTTTCATTGGAACACCTGTCATATGACGGTATTTGTCTTCTTCAACACCTTTTATATCATAGAGAATCAAATCTGTTACGCTTAATATTTTCTCAAAGGTATCTACGCGTCCAAATCCAGAGGTATCTAATACTGTATTGATGCCCTCTTCCTGACAAGCTTTCATTGCTTCATAAAGAAATTCTGGTTGGTTCAGTGGTTCACCACCACAAAATGTTACACCACCCGTATCTTGATAATATGGTTTATAGCGCTTTAGTTTATCAACTAACTCACCTACCGTTGTTTTATCTGCTTGATCAGGTTTCCACATGTCAGGGTTATGACAGAATAGACAGCGCAGCGGACAACCGGATAAGAACGCAATCGTTCTAATACCCGGTCCATCCACCATGCCCATTGTTTCTAATTTTCTAACAAAACCCGTTTGGTTTCGATTAGATAGACTCATGGAATGTTCTACTAATAACTTCAGCTTGTTGCTCAGGTGATAGACGGATAAAGTTAACCGCATATCCTGATACACGAATTGTTAATTGTGGATACTTGTCTGGATTGATCATAGCATCTTCAAGTTTTTCTCTGTTTAATACGTTAACATTTAAGTGGTGTGCCTTTTGGTTAAAGTAACCATCCATTACACCTACTAGGTTAGTAATTTGTTCGGTTTCAGTCTTACCTAATACTTGAGGTACGATACTGAATGTGTTTGAAACACCGTCTTCACAAACTTCAGTATAAGGAATCTTAGCTACTGAGTTTAATGAAGCTAGAGCCCCAGACTTATCACGTCCGTGCATTGGGTTTGCTCCAGGAGCAAAGGCTTCACCCTTAACACGACCATCTGGTGTTGATCCTGTTTTCTTACCATATACTACATTAGATGTAATAGTTAGAATGGATAGAGTGTGTTTTGCATTTCTAATAATTTCATTGGACTTCAAGTAACGAGAGAATCTTTCAACTAAGTCTACTGCTAAACTGTCTACTCTATCATCATCATTACCATATTGTGGGTAATCCCCTTCAATTTCAAAGTCAACTGCAATACCGTTTTCATCACGAATTGGTTTAACACGAGCGTATTTAATAGCTGACAATGAGTCTGCTGCTACGGATAAACCAGCAATACCAAATGCCATTAGACGTTCAACATTTGTATCGTGTAGGGCCATTTGACTCTTTTCATAAGCATATTTATCATGCATATAGTGAATGATATTCATTGAATCAACATATACACTCGCTAAGTCTTGCATAATCTTATCAAAGGCTTTCATAACAACATCATAATCCAATACTTCATCAGTGATTGGTTCATAACCTTCGATAACCTTGATGTTCTTCATCTCATCAACACCACCGTTGATAGCATATAGAAGTGCTTTAGCTAAGTTAGCACGAGCTCCGAAGTATTGCATTTGCTTACCAATCTTCATGGCTGATACACAACATGCGATACCATAGTCATCGCCAAATTCTGGGCGCATGATATCATCGTTTTCATATTGTAATGCCCCTGTTTCAATGGACATCTTAGCAGCATAACGCTTGAAGCCTTCTGGTAATTTTTCTGACCAAAGAATAGTCATATTAGGCTCAGGAGCAGGTCCTAAGTTTGTTAGGGTATGTAAGTATCTAAATGAGTTTTTAGTAACTAGAGGACGACCGTCTTGGCCAATACCACCAATTGATTCAGTAACCCAAGTTGGGTCACCCGCAAATAGATCATCATACTCAGGTGTACGTAAGTGACGTACTAAACGTAATTTCATGATGAATTGGTCAATATAAGATTGCGCTGTTTTCTCATCAATTAAACCAGCTTCTAAATCTCTTTGAATATAAATATCAAGGAATGTTGATGTACGACCTAAAGACATAGCCGCACCATTGTTTTCTTTTACAGCTGCTAAGTAAGCAAAGTAGGTCCATTGGATCGCTTCTTTAGCATTAGCTGCAGGCGCACCAATTTCACAACCATATCCAGCTGCCATAGCTTTGATTTCAGCTAGCGCACGAATTTGGTCACTTACTTCTTCACGCAATTGAATTGTTTCAGAATTAATTGTCTTAATCTTTAATAAATCAGCTTTCTTAGCTTCAATTAAAGCATCCACCCCATATAGAGCAATACGTCTATAGTCACCGATAATACGACCGCGTCCATAAGCATCTGGTAAACCAGTAATTAAACCAGTTGTACGTGCTCTACGGATTTCAGGTGTATAAGCATCGAATACCCCTTGGTTGTGAGTCTTCGCATATTTGTGGAAGAACTCATTAGTTTTTGGATCCATTTTACGTCCATAAATATCTAAAATAGATTCAACTAAACGAATACCACCGTATGGGTTAATAATACGTTTAAGCGGTGCATCGGTTTGAAGTCCAACGATATCTTCATACTCTTTAAGAATATATCCGGGTTCAAAATTATTAACACCTGAGATTGCATCCATTTCAATATCGAGAACACGAACCTTAACTTCTTCTTTAAGTAATTCTAAGCATCGGTCCCATAGTTTTTGTGTGTTATCACTTATTCCTTCTAAGAAACTATCGTCACCTTCATATTGAGTGAAGTTTTCTTGAATAAAGTTACGAACATCGATTTCTTCTTGCCAGTTACCTGGTTTGAAACCATTCCATTGATTTTTCATTTGTATTCATCTCCTTTTTGTTTTGCAAGTATATAATACCATACATAATCAAGAATAAAGTGCCCGCAAACTCTTAAGATAGCGGTTTCATAGCGATGATGATAAAAAAAGCAAGTCGTTCACAAACTTTTATGACTTGCTTGATAATATTGTAAGTTCCTTCACAAAGTTTCGGAAACTACACCTTGTTTTCACGCCAAACCCTAGCACCTAAGGCATTTAATTTCTCGTCTAATTTATCATAACCTCTATCAATATGATAGATTTCATCAATCTCCGTAATACCCTCAGCCATTAGTCCAGCAATCACTAAACTAGCGCCACATCGCAAATCTGTAGCCTCAACCTTTGATCCAAACAAGGGCGTTGGTCCACTTATATTAGCCTGTGGCATATTAACGTGAATCTTAGCACCCATCTTTTGAAGTTCAAATGCATGCTTAAAGCGCTCAGTATAAATAGTCTCTTTAACATACGATTGCCCATTGGCTTGTGTTAATAGCGCTGTTAAGGGTTGTTGAAGGTCCGTCGCAAATCCAGGATACGGTAAAGTTTGAATATCAATAGGTTTGAAGTTAGAACTCTTTCTAACGATTACATGATCCACTCCGATTTCAAGATTAACACCCATTTCAATTAACTTAGATGTTAAAGCCTCAAGATGCAATGGAATGATATTTTCAACTCTAACTTCATCAGCCATGGCAGCAGCCATGATTATATAGGTCCCTGCTTCAATTCGATCGGGAATGATTTCATGTGTAGATCCTGTGATGCTCTCGACACCATCAATGGTTACCACACTGGTTCCTGCTCCCTTAATATCCGCGCCCATTTTATTCAAGAAAATAGCCAAGTCAATTATCTCTGGTTCTTTAGCCGCATTCTCAATTACAGTACGACCTTGTGCTAATACAGCGGCCATCATAATATTCATGGTAGCCCCAACTGAAGCGATATCTAAAAATATCTTAGCGCCTACTAAAGTTTCAGCACTAATCTCATAATAGTTTTGTTTATACTCAACCTTAGCCCCTAAGGCCTCAAAGCCTTTGAGGTGAAGATCAATCGGCCGCGGACCTAAGTAACAGCCCCCTGGCATTTGCATCTTTACATATTTGTATTTACTTAAGAGTGCCCCCATAAAATAGTATGAAGCACGCAGTTTAGTAACCGCTTCGTGCTCTAATACAACATTCTTCATTTTAGAGGTGTCTATAGAGAGATGATCTCCTACCATGGTTGTTTCAACACCCATAAATTCAAGAAGTTGCGTCAATGACTCCACGTCGGCAATGTTTGGAACACCATAAATATCTACCGTACTCTCGTGGGCTAAAATGGCTGCTGGTATCAGTGCTACCGTGGCGTTCTTTGCGCTACTAACACGAACCGTTCCATTTAATCTATGGCCCCCTTCAATCTTAATGACTTGTGTCATATACTCACTCCTTCATAAAATTATTCCTTTATATTTCCTTTTACAACCAAGGAATATAAAAGACCCACTAGTATCATACCACCCATTGCGTTACCAATAAAGACCGACGCAATATTTATTGCATACTGTCCCCATGTGGCATAACCCAACATCACAGGAATAGACACTAAAAACATATTTGCGACACAGTGTTGAAACCCGATAATCACAAATACGGCCGTAGGGAACCAAGTGTTCGCATATTTAATAAAGCCATCCTTGGCCCCAATACACATAACTACCGCAAGACCCACAAACCAATTACATCCAATACCCGATAAGACTAACTGACTAAAGCTATAATCCATCTTAGATAAGCCCAGTTGAACCGCTAAATCCAATTGTGGATCCAAGACCCCAGATGAAATTCCAAAGAAATAGGCAACAAATAAGGCCCCTAGAATATTCGCAAACGTTACTTGTATCCAATTTATTACAAGATCTTTTAAACCAATCCGTTTATTAATATAGGCCGTACCAACTACCGTCATATTACCTGAGATCAACTCACCACCCAATAGCAAGACAACAATAAGACCAATGGGAAACACCAACGCTCCCATCAAACTACCCAAGCCAGCTCCTAAACTATCATAGAGTTTAATATAAGCCAAGTATGCCAAGGATACTAAAGCCCCAGCAATAAAACCCAATATTAATATATCCCTAAAACTCTTTTTAGTTTTTTGGTAACCTAGCTCACTTACCATAGGGATTATTTCATTCAATGTATACATAATTATCCTCTTACAATTCAATAAAAAACCACTGAATTAACAGTGGTTTGAGTAACTAATTAAGCTTTGTTTGCACTTCCGAATTCGGCAATCTTAGCTTTAACACCGTTCTTAATTGCTGCCTTACCTGGAGCAAGTAATTTACGAGGGTCAAATCCTTTACCTTCAAGGTCCTTACCTTCTTCAATATACTT
>CAYWUU010000030.1:0-10435 GCA_964461405.1 uncultured Erysipelothrix sp. | reverse complement strand
TGGTGGAAACATTGAGATCGTTTTCCCCGGTCTTTTTTATTTGGTTAAGTAAATTAGGAGGAGAAAATATGAAAGAAAAACTTAATAGTTTTTTCAAGTTAGATGAGAATGGTACAACCATCTCAACAGAAGTATTGGCTGGATTTACGACATTCTTTACGATGGCGTATATTCTTTTTGTTAACCCGGATATGTTATCAGCAACAGGTCTGCCATATAACGCAGTATATATTGCTACTATTGCAGCGGCCATTGTTGGTACCTTAGTAATGGGTCTATTCGCGAATGTTCCTTATGCTCAAGCGCCTGGTATGGGGCTCAATGCCTTCTTTACCTTTACAGTAGTTCTTAAGTTTGGTTATACCGCTTATGAAGCACTAGCGCTTGTTTTTATTTGCGGTGTTATCAATATTTTAATTACCGTAACGCGTGTTCGTAAGCATATCGTGGGGGCTATTCCTGAAACGCTTCAACAAGCAATCGGAGCGGGTATTGGCTTGTTTATTGCTTATATTGGTTTATTGAATGTAGGTATTATTAACTTTGGTGCCGGGGTACCGGGCTTAGTTGAAAACCTAGCAACTCCTAGTATTGGCTTATTCTTAATTGGTTTGGTATTAACGGTTGTTCTTATGTTACGTAAAGTAAAAGGGGCAATGTTAATTGGTATTATTGGTACAACCTTATTGGGTATCCCTATGGGTATTGTTGATGTGAGTGGTGTTGCTGCTGCGATCTCTCAGGGATATAGTCAAGTATTTGCTGACTTTGGTTCTGTGTTTGGTAAGGCTCTTTCTTCAGAAGGAATGGGTAGTTTATTTGCGACGCGTTCCATTTGGGAAATTTTCCCCATTGTATTTGCGTTTAGTTTGACTGATACCTTTGATACTATTGGTACTTTCATAGGTACAGGGCGTCGTACGGGCATCTTCTCAGAAGAAGATGAGCGTGCTTTAGTTGAAGGAAAAGGGTTCTCATCTAAAATGGATAAAGCCATGTTTGCGGATGCGATTGCATCTTCTGTAGGGGCTATCTTTGGTACATCTAATACCACTACTTTTGTTGAGAGTTCAGCTGGTATTGAAGAAGGAGGGCGTACGGGTCTTACTTCTGTTGTAGTTGCTGGATTGTTCTTCTTGAGTATCTTTGCAGCGCCTGTGGTTGGTTTGGTTCCAAGTGAAGCAACAGCACCGGCTTTAGTTATTGTAGGTATTTTAATGGCTGCTGCCTTTGGTGACATTGATTGGAAAGACTTGCGCCATGCGATTCCTGCTTTTATTACCATTATCTTTACTGTTTTATCTTATAGTATTTCAAATGGTCTTGCTTTTGGATTTATGGCATATATCGTGGTTGAAATGGCCTTAGGTAATGCTAAGAAGATTCACCCTATTGTTTATGTTAGTACTTTGTTGTTTGCTATAAACTTTGCGATTCCATTGATTACTAAATTATTAGGTTAATCTTAAGTAGTATTTTATTAAAAGTATAACCAAAACCCTCTGCTACTATCTCATAGCAGAGGGCTTTTTTTGTTTGCTAACTTAGGATTCTTGGGGATTGAATGTGATATAATAAAGCCGTTGTGGAGGTAGAAGAATATGGGAATAAATAAAGAGTATAAAGCTGTTAGGGAGTTTCATGAGAAGTTTAAGCATCCGGTTGCAGATACGCCAACCTTTATGGGTAGTGAGCGTGCTAAGATGCGTTATAAGTGGATGTTGGAAGAGATTGATGAGTTTTTGGAAGCCGATGAAGTGGTGGAACAAGCGGATGCAATGATTGATACTATTTACTTTGCGTTGGGGACTTTGGTTGAGCTTGGAATTGAACCTGAAATATTATTTGAAATAGTTCAGGAGGCGAATATGTCTAAGTTGTGGCCTGATGGTAAACCGCATTTTAATGAAGATGGTAAAACAATTAAACCTGAAGGTTGGGAGGATCCGCATCCTAAACTGAGAGCGGCCATTGAGGCTATGGGGAAATAATTTCATTGTTTTATCAAATAGTGGAGGGCTTTTCTTGTTATAATGAAAATGGCGAGGAAAGTGTATGAAGATGAATAAGAAGTTTAAAATAGGACTATTAATTGGCGCACTTGTAATAAGTGCTTTTGGTGTTTTTTATGTTTTGAGTAACCGTTGTAAGTTAGATGGCGAGTCGATTTGTTATAGCGATACGTTGGGTCGTTTTTTGATTGAGGATGATGTGGCTTTGAATGTTCAGGTTGAAGGTGAGGCCTTGGGTGCGTATTTAGTTGAAACCTGGAATGCTTTATATCCTGAACAAGAGGGCGCGATTACGTATACGGTTCGTAAACCTCTTAGTTTGCGTGAGTTAATGGATGAGTTGGAAACGGACATTGTGGTTACGAGTATTCATGATGGGGCGTATGCTTTGGATATGATGATGGATTTGGGTACTTCGGTTGATGATCATATCTTAAATAGAGTGTCGCGTGTTTCTCAGGATGCTATCAATGCTAAGGGGATTAAGTTTGTGCCCAATAGTATCAAGGGATGGACTTTTGTTTATAATGAGACGATGTTACAGGAGATGGGGATTGATTTGACGGATGCTAATAAAGATGGGATGCCTGATGCAATTGACTCGTGGGATAAGATATTTGCGATGGAGTCGCAGTTATTGGAACAGGCTCAGTATGTGTTTCCGTTGACGTTTTCGGATCAGTTGTCTTTTTATCCGTTTTTAACGGGTGGTAAGTGGCGTCTTAATTTTACGAATAAGGGTAGTGATCCGGGATTTTCTCATCCTGAGTTTCTTAAGGGGCTTAGTTTGATTGAGGAGTTCTCGAAGGTGAAGTTAGATGGTAGTTTGGAAACGCAAACAGCGGGTGATTTGAAATGGGCCTATAATACGGTCTTATTGGATCGTAAGAGTGTTTTTTCAATTGTGAGCGATTGGATGTTGTTTGATCAAATGTCTAGTGGTAGTGATGATACCTTTGTGTATATGCCATTTCCTATGTATCAGGGTCATAATTTGACGCCTCTTGGTTATGTGGATGGTTATATGGTTTTGGATGATGTGAAATTTCCTTCGGCTAGTGCTGAGGTTCTTCGGATCCTACGGGCGCCTGAGGCGGCTAAGGTCTATCGTAGTGGTGATTTGAAGGAATTTCTTTATACGGCTAATAATGTGGATGAGTTGGATGTTTCGGATAGTTTGCGCAATAAGATTCGGGCTTTAAGTTATAATGATATTGAGCCGGTGTTTGTGCTTGAGAATAATCCAAGTGTCTTGGCTCGTGCTATTTTGTATGATGTTGATTTTATGAGTGTGGCATCGGATCTTTTTGATGGTAAGATAACGGCGGTTGAGGCGCAAGCTAAGTTTGTTGAGTTAGCTAAGGAGTGGCAAAAATCATGGACCAAGGAGTAAATTGGGGTGATTTTATTAAGACCCAGCAAGAGGCAGAATATTTTAAAAAGATATCTGCCTTTTTAGATAGTGAAGAAGGGGAAGTATATCCCGATGAGACATGGCGCTATCGGGCTTTTGAATTGACGCCTTTTGAGAAGGTTAAAGTGGTTATTTTGGGTCAAGATCCCTACCATGGTCGGGGTCAGGCTATGGGACTTAGTTTCTCAGTGCCCAAGGGAGTTAAGTTACCTAAGAGTTTAGTAAATATCTATAAGGAACTTGAGAGTGATCTTGGGATTAGTAAAGTTACGGGTGATTTATCGAATTGGGCGACTCAGGGTGTTTTCTTGTTGAATACGTTGTTGAGTGTTCGAGAAAAGGAACCGTTGTCGCATCGTGATATTGGTTGGGAAATTTTTACGGACCGGGTTATTGAAGTTTTGAGTCAAAGGGAGGATCCCATTATCTTTGTATTATGGGGTAAGTGGGCTGAATCGAAGGTGCCTATGATAAATAAGCATCATGTAATATTAAAAAGTGCGCATCCTTCGCCTTTAAGTGCCTATCGGGGTTTCTTTGGTTCTAAAGTTTTTTCTAAGATTAACGATCAGTTGATTGTGTGGGGAAAGGATCCCATTGATTGGAGCTTATGATGAGTATATTGGATTTAGTTAGGGAGTTGGAGTCGCGTCGTAATATGACGTTGGGCATTGATAACTTAAAGGCTGTGTTTGAAAGTCTTGGGAATCCGCAGTTTGATCTTAAGACGGTTCATATTGCGGGTACAAATGGGAAGGGTTCCACGACGAATTATACGCGTTCGATTCTTCAAACGGCGGGATATAAGGTGGGTACTTTTACTTCGCCGCATTTAATTAAACATAACGATCGTATTCGAATTAATGATATTCCAATTAGTGATGAGGATCTTCATAAGTATATTGAGAAGACTTATCCTTTATGGGATGTGTATCAGTTGAGTATGTTTGAGATTGATATGTTAATTTCGGTCTTATATTTCTTGGATGAGAAGGTGGACTGGGTTGTATATGAAGTTGGATTGGGCGGTAGATTGGATGCTACTAATGTAATAAATCCTGTTGTTTGTGGTATAACGAATATTGATTTTGATCATATGAGTATCTTGGGGAATACTATTGCGAAGATTGCCTTTGAAAAGGGGGGCATCATTAAAGATGAGGGCGCCCTTATTACAACTGAACTTAAGGAAGAAGCTTTAAAGGTGCTAAAGGATCTTTGTGTGAAACACAGAGCATCGTTTAGTAACCCTAAGTTACCTGATATTCATATGATAGATGGGGGCTTTTCATTTGAAGTTGATGGCATTGAGTTGGTATTACATAATCAGGGTATTTATCAGCGTGACAATGCTACTTTGGCGGTTAAGTTAGTTAAGGCTCTTGATTTGGATATTGGTGATGATTTAATTAAGTTGGGTATAGAAAAAGCGCAATGGGCTGGGCGTTTTGAGGCCGTTAGAGAAGGGGTTTTCTTAGATGGGGCTCATAATCGTCAGGGAGTTAAACGTTTATTAGAAAGCTTGCCTATGCTTCCTAAACCTTGGATTGTGGTGTTTAGTGCATTGGGGGATAAGGATCATCATGATATGATCGAAGCCATTAATGATAAGGTTGATACTTTGATTCTTACGGAGTTTGAGTTCTATCGCGCTGCGAGTGTTGAAACTTTGAGCGATGGATTTGGGGTTGAAACCTATAAGGACTTTAAGGAAGCCATTGATGTGGGCTTGAAACTTAAGGGAAAGGGGACATTATTAGTTACCGGTTCTCTTTACTTTATTTCACAAGCAAGGGAATATTTACTAGAAGGTTTGGATTAATCTCCAGGCCTTTTATGTTTGCTAAGGTGTGGTTGTGATATAATCAAGACAAGGAGGGTATTATGAAGACAGTTAAATTAAATAATGGTATGGAAATGCCAGTAATTGGTTTTGGTACGTGGCAAACTCCAAGTGGTGAAGTAGCTGAACAGGCGGTTTTTGATGCTTTGGAAGCGGGATATCGTCATATTGATACGGCCGCTGTTTATAAGAATGAGAAGAGTGTGGGGGATGGTATTATTCGGAGTGGTGTTAAGCGTGAAGATATATTTTTAACCACTAAGTTATGGAATGATGCGCATTCTTATGAGGGGGCTAAAGCGGCCATTGATGCTTCTTTAGAGAAGTTGCAGACTGATTATTTGGATTTGTATTTAATTCATTGGCCAAATCCTAAATCGATGCGTGATAGTTGGGCTTTGGGTAATGCTGAGGCGTGGCGTGCGATGGAAGAGGCGGTTGAGTTGGGTAAGATTAGAGCGATTGGTGTGTCTAATTTTCATGAGCATCATCTGGTTGAACTTTTTAAGAGTGCTAAGATTAAGCCGGTGGTGAATCAAATCTATGCGAGTCCATCTGATCCGCAACGGGAACTTAAGGCCTTTAATGATGCTCATGATATTGTGACTCAAGCCTATAGTCCGTTGGGTACAGGAACTATTTTGGAGGATGAGTCGTTAAGATCTATTGCGAAGATATATAATAAGAGCGTTGCGCAAGTGGCTATTCGTTGGTCCATTCAAAGGGGTTATGTGCCACTTCCTAAGTCTGTAACTAAGTCGCGTATCGTTGAGAATCTTGATGTGTTTGATTTTGAGATTAGTGATCGTGATATGGCGTTAATTGATACCTTGAAGGGTATTGGTAAGGAAGCACCTGATCCGGATACTAAAGATTTTTAAGAATTAAAAAAGCTCGGATTTTATTCCGAGCTTTCTTGTGTTTTTAGTACTTCTAATACCAGGGGCATATAGGCTGGTAAATCTGGGGGTCGTCTTCCTGAGACGATATTGCCATCGATAAGGGCGGCTGTATTAACCCAATTGGCACCAGCATGCATGAGATCGTGCTTAATACCGGGGGTACTTGTGAGTGTGCGTCCTTTTAGTATGTTGGCGGATGAGAGTACCCACCCTGCGTGGCAAATAATGCCAATTAGTTTCTTGTGGTCGTTCATATACTTGACGAAGTTTAGGACGCTGTCAAAGCGTCTTAGGTAGTCTGGAGCCCAACCGCCTGGGATCATAATACCTTCGTATTCTTCTATGTTTACCTCTTCGAAGCTTAGGTGTGTTTTTGTGGTGAGTCCAAATTTTCCTGTAACACTTTGGTCTTTGAACTCTCCGGCAATTACTACCTGGTACCCGGCTTCTTCTAATCGTAGTTGTGGATAGAAGAACTCTAAGTCATCGAAGTCTTTGCTGACGATGGTTAGTATCTTTTTCATTTTTTCACCTCTTATATTAAGTATACAAAGATATGTGGGTACTGTCTTATAATATGCTTGGTAAAGAAAAGACTCCGTGTGGAGTCTTATTCTACATTCTTTAAGAGTCGTAATCCATTTAGAATTACAAGTACTGTACTTCCTTCGTGGAAGATAACCCCAAGGGGTAAGTTCATACTACCTAGAATATTTAGAACTAGTAGTAATACGACGACTCCCATTGAGAAGATCATATTTTGGTTGACAATCTTATTTAGTTTCTTAGATACCTTATGGGCGTAAGCGAATTTGTCTAGGTCGTTTCTCATTAGAACGGCATCAGCAACGTCAATAGCAATGTCAGTTCCATCGCCCATCGCTATACCAATATTGGCTTGTACCAGCGCAGGAGCGTCGTTTACTCCATCTCCTAACATAGCTACAAGGCCGTATTGTGTTTGGAGTTCTTCAATAATTTGTGCTTTGTTTTCTGGTAGTACTTCAGCCTTAACATCATCAATTCCAATGGTCTTAGCCACGGCATCTCCTGTTTTATGTGCGTCGCCTGTAATCATAACTGTATGAATGTTTTGTGATTTTAGGTAGTTAATAACGCGCGATGAGTTATCGTTGGGTACGTCCATAAAGGCAATTAGCGCTAGGATGACATTGTTTGAACCGAAGTATACAACGGTCTTTCCTTCGTCGCTTAAGGCGTGTGCGCGCTCTGTAATGGCGTCTGATACGTCTTTGAAGCTCTTGGGTCTTCCAATAACATAGTCAATGCCTTCATAGTGTGTTACCAAGCCGGTACCAATGATGTTTTCCACTTCAACATCAAGTGTTTGTACGTTTGTGAAGTGGGCGATAATAGCATCGGCTAGGGGGTGGTTGGATTGTTTTTCCATTGAAACCATTAAACTATCGTAAAGATCATTATTTTCATTGAAGTATTCAACATCAGTAACTACGGGTTTTCCCTTAGTTAATGTTCCTGTTTTATCAAAGGCTACCGCATTAATTTCTGATAAATTAGATAAGTAGGATCCCCCTTTAAGTAAGACACCATGTCTTGCGAGGTTTGAAATAGCTGATAAGGTAGCGGGTACATCACTGGCTGCTAAAGCACAAGGTGATGTTACGGTTAAATAAACCATACCCCGGTAGAGTGTTACATCCCATCCCCAGTTCATAATATAATTACCAAATAATAAGAATGCTGGGAATAATAAGAGTACGATATTTACATAGATAGGTTCTAAGCGTTTTATTCTACTGGCAGTTTTAGTTAAGTTAGATTGTGATTGCTTAACCATTTCCAAAATTTTCGCAAACACGGTGTCCGAAGGGTCGTTAGATACTTCAACAATTAAAGTTCCGTGTCCGTTAATAGTACTCCCGAAGACCACATCGCCTTCGCCTTTTTCTTTTGGTACACTTTCTCCAGTTATTGAAGCTTCATCAATACTACTGGAACCGCTGATGATAATACCATCCGTTGGGATTTGGTCTCCCACGAGGATTTGAACGCGATCGCCAATTTTTAAATCACTGGCAGCAACCATTTTCGTTGAACCGTCTTCTAATATTAAGCGTCCTTCAGTTGGGTTTAACTTAAGTAAGTTGGTGATTTCTCTTTGACTTCTACCTTCGGCATAGTCTTCAAGGAAGTGTGATCCCGCAAAGATTAAGATTAGCAAGGCGCCTTCTTGTACATCCCCAATAGCAATGGCCCCAAATGCAGCCAGACCCATTAAAATATGAACATTGGGTGTGAATTTCTTTCTAGCCTTGGTCATCTTATAGGTATCTTCAATACCTTCCCATAGAACATGATAACCTGCAGTGAACATGGCAACTAACAACATGCCATCTCTTATATTTCCTTTTAGGAAAAGAGCGACCACAAAGAGTATTAGTCCTACAAAGTAGAGTACTACTGGTAGGGAACCATGGTCGTGGTCTTGGTCATGGTTGTGTTTAGATATTTCTTGATTCATGAGTATTTCCTCCATACTATATGAGCAACTGCTCATATAGTATATTATAACTGTTTAAAATTAGATTTCAAGTTATTTGAGTAGTAATAATGAAAATAACTAAGTATCTGCGTAATAAAAAAGTGGATCTTCTAAAGACCCACTTTGACTACTTCTTGTTGAGGAATAGTTCCTTGAAGTTAAGGATGATATTAAAGATAATCCCCGATAGAGATGCAGTTGCAATAGCTGGTAACTTCGCAGTACCAACTAAGATCATACCACCTTCAAAAGCAAAGTGACCGCCTAATCCCACGATTAATATAATCGCTAAAATCGCTAAGTTTTTTGCATCAAATAAATCAACTTCTTTATTAATTAAAATAGCGATACCTTGAGCTCCGATAACCCCAAATAAGTAAATACCTACGCCGTTTATTACTGGGGATGGAATGGAGCTTACTAATAATGACAATGGATTAATAAATGAAATGAACATGGTCATGATGGCTGCAGCTCCTAGTACGTATACTGAGAAGTTATTGGTAATGGCCATGGTTGAGATGTTCTCGCCATAGTTTGTTCCAGCAGGACCCCCAATAGCAGCACTTACGATATCTCCAATACCGTCTCCAATTAAGTTAGATCCTAGTTTTTGCGAGATATTGTAATTCTTATCAACGCCTTTGGACTTCGCTACGTTTTGTACATAGATATCCAGTTGCTAAAGATGGGCCGTGGATTCTGGGATGGTCGCTATCGCAATAGGCATAATAGCAACAACGGCACTCCAACTGGGTGTAGGAAGGGTGAAGTGAGGGGCTTGAATAATTCCTTCTGAGAAGATGACATTAAAGTCAACCATCCCAAAGCCAACACTCACCGCATAACCAACCAAGATACCCATTAGAATAGGAACTTGACCCATGATACCTTTTTTAACATAAACTGAGAATAATACCGTAGAGGTTAGTGTAATTAGAGCTACAATCGCATATTGCATATTCATAGTCCCAACGCCCTCGACAATACTATAACCAAGAGCCCCAGTCATAGCGTTACCTGCTAGCGATAGACCGATGATAATCGCAATCCCTCCTGTTACAGTCGGTGGTAAGAAACGCTCAATGCGCTCTTGTCCAAATTTATTTACAATCAAACCAGCAATAATTGAAACGAAACCAGACATGATGATCCCAAACTGTGCTTGTGAAATTAGAGCATCACTGGCTGTTTGACCAAAGGTAGCCCCAGTAATACCTACGATGGCTGTAATATATGAGAAACTCGATCCATAATAGAGGGGAATCTCTCTTTTAGTGATAAATAAGAAACATAGGGTCGCAAATCCACTCGCAAAAATTGTGGTTGAGACATGGAACCCCGTTAATAATGCAACCATTACCGTAGCTGGAAACATTACTAATATTTGCTGAATCGCAAATAAAATCAAGCGACCCGTTGAAGGGCGCTCATCGGGTAAATACCCGACAAATTGTTTATTCTTCATAAACGTTCTCCTTTTATATAGAGAAAAAGTTCCATGAAAAAAGGGCACAAGTATGCCCTTAAAAATGTTTAGTACTTCTTTTAAACACCTTGCCAATCTCACAGGATCAACTTAAAGGACTCTTTTTCTATTGAAATTATAGCATAGGAAAAAATAATATCAATGTATATTTAAAAGAGAATGAGGTATAATTACATTCAAGCAAGGAGTGAGCTAATGAAAAATAAAAAGAAGATGCTAATAATCGCCCTATCTGCCCTAGTTGTAGTGAT
>CAYWUU010000029.1:0-10471 GCA_964461405.1 uncultured Erysipelothrix sp. | reverse complement strand
AGATATTTGTCGTTTGACTAATGATTCAATGGCTTCATTTAGTGCAACCTTAAATAATGATATCACTGTTAACTCTTTTGTGTTAACTGATAATATTAATCCAAGTAATAAAACACTTGAGAAATTGTTGAATAAGAATTTTGGTAATGAGGAAGTAAAAATCAGGGTCAGTGATAATCCTAAAGTTGTAGATTCTGAACAGCCTTTACTACCCCATGCAGTATATTTTATTCCAGTGTATACGTTAGTTAAATTAACAGAATCAACTAAAGGAGATACGTTCTTCTATGATGTTTATACACCGATGGAAGATGCAGATAGTTTCGCTAGCGGTTATTTTGTTATTGTTAGAGGAAGATATGTATTAGAATAAATTTAATAAATCATAGAATCGATTTAAAATAAGAATTCTATGATTTTTTGCTCTAAATAGTAAATGAATGATAGCAAAGCTGTTAAGTTGGTTGACTATAATAGCTCTCGTTTTTTTATTAATT
Organism: uncultured Erysipelothrix sp.; assembly: GCA_964461405.1. Classification (GTDB taxonomy): domain Bacteria; phylum Bacillota_I; class Bacilli_A; order Erysipelotrichales; family Erysipelotrichaceae; genus Erysipelothrix. The sequence goes on along the minus strand of CAYWUU010000029.1, from coordinate 9,974 downwards.
GCTATATGATACTTAACCAAAACGAGGTATTCCATTTTTGAATATGTCCCATTAAGCCAGGCCAGTTCACTTTCCTTATACAAACTTATCTTTATATTGTATAATTAACTTAAAGACGAGGAACATATTTTGAAAAATAACTTTACTAAAAACACAAAATTATTTTTATTAATGGAGATATTGGGTGGAATCTTAATGATTACATTGGGTATCGTTTTTATGTGGCGTGATCAGTTAATTTGGAACTTATCGTATGCTGCTTTTTTAATTGTATTGGGATATGCGGTTATTTACAATTTGTATCATTATTTTGTTTCAAGACATATATCTGATCTCTTGCTATCACTAGGAAGTGCTATCTTCTTTATTGTCTTGTCCTTTAATCCTTTAATATTTATTGAATTTACAGCGATATTGTTTGGTGTATGGGCTTTGTTTAAAGCTTTAACCCATGCCTTTGACCTATATGTCGCCATCATTAAAAAGCAAAGAGGTAAACTAGCTATTGTGTTTGATATGCTGGTTGATAGTATTATGGCAATATTCTTGATTAAGTCGAGCATGGATAGTTATTTCTTAGTTAATTTGCAAGTGGGAATCTTCATGATTATTAGAGGAATTCTTAATATTATCTCTAGTTATAGAATTGTGGTTCGAGATGGCTACCAACTAAGGCTTCCAGCACCGGTTGTGATAACTGGTTTTTTACCAATGTATCTTATCAAAAAAATAGATAAGGATGTTAAAGAGGATCCAAGTATTGTACGGGAAGTGGTTGAGTCTACCGAAGGAAACTATATCTCATTGTATTTATATGCTAAAGATCATGGTTATAATCGCATGGGTCATGTTGATTTTGGGTATAATGGGGTTATTTATTCTTATGGTAATCATGACCCTTATGATCGTCATATTACCCAAGGCTATGGGGCTGGTTTGTTAATTGTGGGTAGTGAAAGGGATTATGTCCAGTATTGTGTTAATGATGATACAACGGTGTTTAGATTTGTGGTATCTATTGATGATGAACAGCGTGAGGAGATTGAACGTCGTATTAGTCTTATGATGAAGGATGCCTATTATTATGACTATCCCATGGATAAACCCGATTCATTGGATTACTACTTAGGGCAATTGCGTCGTGCTAAGATTGAGGTTGATTTCTATAAGTTTAGCAGTGGAAGACTTAAGACGTATAATATTTTTACGACTAATTGTATCATGGTTACAGAGTATATCTTGCAATCAACGGGTATGCGTTTATTTAGAATGAATGGACTCATTACCCCAGGGACTTATTATGCGTATTTAAATCAAAATATAGGGGTACCTGGATCTGTGGTTGAACGTAAGGAAGTGTATCGTAGTATTGCCTCTAGAAATAAGTATAAGAAACATTAGGAAGCTTTATGGGCTTCTTTTTGTATGGTGTAAATTAGTTGTTAATTGGATATAATAAAGTGATAATAAAAGAAGAAAGAGGTATAACTATGAAAACAATGGAAATTAAAGATGTTCATTTGCGTGTTAAGAATATTGAGAAGTCAGCTAAATTCTATCAGGATATAATGGGGTTATCGTTGGTTAGTATGGATGAGAATAAAGCAATTCTTAAGATAGGTACCAGTAGTCTTTACCTTAAGAAGGGTGAATCAGTGGGGAGCCTGACAACGGGTCTCTATCATTTTGCGGTTTTACTACCCAGTGAAGAGGACTTGGGTCGTTTCTTGCATCACTTAAGTCAGATGGGGTTTTATGAAGTAGGAGCTGGTGATCATATTTACTCTCAGGCGTTATACTTTGAAGACTTAGATGGTATCGGTATTGAAGTATATGCTGATAGACCAAGGGATCAATGGGTCTATGAGGGTGATTCTTTAAAGGCAGCAACCTTACCTGTAGATGTACAGCGGTTATTAAAAATAGGCGTCGGCTCTTGGCATGGTATGCCAAAGGATAGTAAGATTGGTCATATTCACCTCCAAGTCAGAGATTTGGATAACGTTAGGGACGTGTATGTGGATGGTATGGGCTTTGAGATTAAGACGGCCATCCCCACTGCTTTGTTTATAAGTAAGGATGGGTACCATCATCATATTGGTGCCAATACATGGGCAGGTACTGATATTGTTTTAAGAGAAGAAAATATGACGGGTTTGGATTATTTTACATTGGCGGTAGATGATATAGATTGGTATAAAGAGCATCTGAAAGGGTATAAAGAGATAGAAGATGGCCTGGAAGTTGTAGATGGGAATGGTATTAAGTTCCACTTGACCTCTTTGTGACATTGGTGTAAACGCTTACTTAATTGTGCAAATATACTAACGTTTTGTACAACACATATTTTTATTTTTGGACTATAATAAATTTAGGAGATATAAGGTGAAAGGAGGGAGAAAATGCCAAATATTCTGTTGACAAGAATTGACAACCGTCTTGTCCATGGACAAGTGGGTGTCACATGGACTATGACTTTGGGTGCCAATCTACTGCTTGTTGCTGATGACAAGACTGCAGAAGAACCCTTATTACAGGAGTTGATGAGATCCGTAGCAGACTCATCCAATGCCGATATCCGATTCTTTACTTTGGAGAAAACAGCGACTGTAATTGATAAGGCTGCGGATAGACAAAAAATATTTATTATCTGCAAAGAACCTAAGGATGTTCGTTATCTGCTTGAGCATGGTGTTCCAATTAAGGAAGTAAATGTTGGTAATATGCACTTTGCGCCAGGGAAGAGGGCCTTATCGAAAAAGGTTTATGTTGATGATCAAGACATGGAGGATCTAAAATATATTCACTCACAAGGAGTGGATCTGTATATTCAAGATGTTCCAGGTGACACAAAAGAACATATTAAATTTTAGGAGGAGTATAACTTGGGGACAATTAGTTTATTACAAGGGATTTTATTAGCCCTGTGGGCCTTTATTGTCGGGATCGACTTTTGGCTTGAAGCACTTTTTATTTTTAGACCCATTATTGTTGCAACCGTAACAGGAATTATTCTTGGTAATCCTACGCTGGGTATTGTTGCTGGGGGTCTTGCTGAATTAACGTTTGCTGGGTTAACACCAGCAGGTGGTACACAACCACCTAACCCCATCTTGGCGGGTGTTATGACTGTTGTTATTGCGCATACAAGCGGTAACTCAGCAGCTGCATCATTGGGACTATCGTTACCATTTAGTTTCTTAATGCAGTATGTAATTTTATTCTTTTATTCAACATTCTCACTATTTATGAGACGTGCAGATGCAGCGGCAGATGCAGCGGATTCTAAAGGTATTATGAAGCTTGCGACAATGTTAACTCTAATCGTTGGGGCATCGTATGCTATTATCGTGTTCTTGAGTGCTTATGTTGCTCAAGATGTGATGCGTAATTTCGTTGAAAACTTATGGCCATGGGTAGCTCATGGATTTGAAATTGCGGGTGGAATCTTACCGGCTGTTGGGTTTGGTATGTTGTTGAATGTAATGATGAAGGGATATTATGTTCCTTATCTTATCGTTGGTTTCTTAATGGCATCATTCTTGCCGTTTGATAACCTATTACCAGTTGCTCTTGTTGGGTTGGCTTTAGCTCTTATTGTCTTTAATATTGACAAGGATCGAGATATTGCCCTTAAGAAGGTCTCAGTAGGCAGTTCCAATACGAAGGGGGACATGGAAGATGGCATCTAATAAGAACAATCAAATACTTACCAATGCTGATATTAATAAATTAGCCTTAAGATCTACGCTATTGCAAGCGGCCTTTAGCTTTGAGCGTATGCAAAGTGTTGGTTTCTTAGCTGCACAATTACCGGCATTAGAAAAAATTCATGGTGATGACAAAGACGCTATGTCTCATGCCATGAGAGATAACTTAGATTTCATTAACACACATCCTGTTTTAGTGGGGATGTTGATGGGATTATTAATTTCATTGGAAGAACAAAAAGAAGATCGTGAAACCATTAAGGGTTTAAAGGTGGCTCTATTTGCGCCGTTAGCTGGTATTGGTGATGCTATTTTCTGGTTTACACTATTACCAATTGTGGCTGGTATTTCAGCTTCATTTGCGATTGAAGGAAGTTTCTTAGGACCCCTAATTTTCTTTGTGGTTTACCTTGGGGTATTCTTGCTTAGATTCCCACTAACTAGGCTGGGTTATAATTTAGGAACTACTGCTTTATCAAAAGTTAAAGAGAGTTCAGACTTAATCTCTAAAGCAGCAACCATCCTTGGTATTACTGTTATTGGTGGTTTAATTGCGACTTATGTTGATATTCAATTACTCGCAAAGATTACTATTAGTGAAACTAATATAGTAGAGATTCAAACCGCATTCTTTGATAAAATCTTCCCTAACTTATTGCCGTTGGCGTATACGTTATTGATGTATTATCTATTAAGACATAAAAAAGCAAATCCAGTTGTGCTAATCGCAATTACATTTGCGCTAGCCTTTGTAGGATCTTACTTTAATTTCTTATAATAAAATAAAGCCTGTTTCAAACGAAACAGGCTTTTACTTACTTTGAAAGCAACCTATTTAAGATAGCTTTGGCACTATCTTGGTTCATTGGTTTTGTTTCCTGAAGCTCTTTGACTACTTGTTCTAATAGTTCGGGTGGTGTTTTTACACTTAGTGCTAAGTTACTAGCATGAAGGGACATATGGCCTTTTTGAATTCCATCTGTGGTAAGAGCTAATAGGGCTGCGAAGTTTTGAGCTAAGCCTACTGAGGCAATGATACCCATGAGTTCTTGTGCACTTTGTAAGTTTAGTATTTTTTGCGTAAGCTGTGCTTTAGGGTGAAGTGCAATTGCGCCGCCTACACTGCCTAGAGCTAGTGGTAAGGTTATCGTTCCAACTAAACTATGGTCTATTAGTTTCCATGTGGCCAGTGGTTGGTAGGAACCTGTGATAGAGGCATAAGCATGGGCCGCTGCGCTGACTGCTCGTGTGTCGTTTCCGCTTGCTAAAGTGATCGCTTCAATGCCATTCATGATTCCCTTATTGTGTGTGGTTGCTCTATAGATATCTTCTTGAGCGAGTAAGCTTGCGATCTCGATGTTCTTTAGTGTTGCTAAAGGGAGCGATTGAATGGTGCATGTAGCACTTACAAGGCACTTTGTAGTGAGATTTGATAGTATCGCAAAGAGATGGATTTCGTGAGTCTGTTGTGAGATATGTTGTGCCAAAGCTTCTAAGACAGTATTTAGCATATTGGCGCCCATTGCTTCTTGAGTATCCATATAAACATCAATAATTACGAAGTTATCAGTTTCTCTGACCTTAATATCTCTTATACCTCCGCCTCTTTTTACAATTGAAGGATAAGATGTGTTGGCGAGTTCAAATAGTACATCTTTATTATCAAGAACATAGTTCTTTAAGCTAGTGGGATTATTTGGCTTGTGGTAGGCAATTTCACCTTGTTTCAATGTATTATGAATTGTAGTGAAGAACCCGTTGTTATCGGCTACTATTTTAGCTGCTTTACTAGCTGCCGCAATAACTGAGGATTCCTCAGTTACCATGGGTATATGATACGTTTTTTGGTCGATGAGAAATAACGGTGCGACTCCCATGGGTAATTCAAAATTACTCACGTAGTTTTCAATCATGTGAGAGGCCGTTTCTTCGTTCAATATAGTATTAAAATCTAAGTCCTTTTCATTACTTAAAATGGAGCGACGTTGTTCAGTCGTTTTTTTGTAGAATCCCTTATATGTATTAAAGTTTATCACCTGAGTATAGTGTAACTAAAATTAGTGTTGTGCGCAACGATAGAGTATAAATGTGATACAATTAAAGCAGGAGGATTATTATGAAATCAGTTAAAATATCTATCATTGGTGCCGGGGCTGTAGGTTCTGCTACCGCGTTTGCGCTTATGAATCAAAGTATTGCGAGTGAAATAGTATTGGTGGACATTAATCATGATAAGGCTGTGGGTGAGGCTTTGGACCTTTCTCATGGTCAGGTGTTTGTGGATCCTGTTAAAATTACGGCGGGAGATTATGAGAGAACTAAGAATTCGGATATTGTGGTAATTACGGCGGGATTGGCACAACGTCCTGGGGAAACGCGGGTGGATCTGGTAAATAGAAATATTGAAATCTATAAGCAGATGGTTCCAGAGATTGTAAAGTATAATCCAAATTCGATTCTTTTGGTGGTATCTAATCCTGTGGATATTTTAGCGCATGTGACGTATCAGTTGTCAGGTTTTCCACCTAATCGGGTGTTTGGGTCGGGTACCGTATTGGATACGGCGCGTTTTCAAGCGGCCTTATCGGATGTGTTTAATGTAGATGTTCGTGATATTCATGCCAATATTATTGGCGAACACGGAGACTCTGAGATTGCTACTTGGTCCTTAGCTACAGTGGGTGGGTTAACTTTGGAACAGTATTGTAACGATATGGATATTGAGTTTACCCAAGATATGCGTGATGATATTGAAACATCAGTTAAGAATGCAGCCTATCATATTATTGATCGCAAAGGGTATACTAATTATGCTGTGGCTTTAGCGGTTACGCGTATTGTAAAGGCCATACTTAGAGATGAGAAATCAATATTGACCGTTTCAAGTTTACAAACAGGAGACTATGGATTGGATGATGTTTATTTATCTGTACCGACCATTGTGGGCAGTGAAGGAGTGCGGGATGTTGTGGAAGTTCCGTATAGTTCAAATGAGCGCGAAGCCTTGAAAGAGTCTGCAGCCATACTGAAAGCGATACTCAAGGACTCTAACTTGTAAAAACGTGAAAAAAAACATAGTTTTTAGTGGTTTTTCTTTTGTGAGTGGGCTCTTCATGGTGTATAATAAACCAGCAAAGAAAAGATGGTGAATTATGGAAAAAATTATTAACTTAGCAGTTATTGCCCACGTTGACTCCGGTAAGAGTACGCTTGTGGATGCGATATTGGATCAAGCAGGTGTATTTAGTGAGCGCGAGGAAGTCAAAGATCAAGTCATGGATAGTGACGCTATTGAACGCGAACGTGGCATTACCATCTACTCCAAAAACTGTAGTGTAAACTACAAGGGATATAAATTGAATGTCGTAGACACACCGGGTCACGCGGACTTTTCAAGTGAAGTTGAGCGGATTATTCAAACAGTGGATACGGTTATCTTACTTGTTGATAGTGCTGAGGGGCCGATGCCTCAAACGCGCTTTGTTTTGAAGAAATCGTTGGAAGCGGGTTTGAAACCCATTTTATTAATTAATAAAATAGATAAACCCGATAGACGTGTAGCTGAAGTCATTGAAATGGTCTATGAGTTATTCATGGATTTAGAAGCTACCGATGAGCAATTGGAATTTCCAATTCTATATGGTATGGCTAAGAAACGTATTGTTCGATACAATGAAGAGGATACAAACGAAGACATTCAACCTTTGTTTGATACTATTATTAATCATACTCAACCTTACCCTAATAAAGATGATGAGGCATTGCAGATTCAAATTTCTACATTAGCCTATGATTCGTATGTAGGTAGATTGGGGATTGGTCGTGTATTTAGTGGAACCATTAAAAAGGGTCAAAACGTGGCGGTAGTCGATGGTCACGGAAAAGTTAGAAATAAAAACATCGCAAACCTTTATGTTTATGAAGGATTAAAACGTAAGAGTGTGGATGCTGCTTATAGTGGCGATATGGTACAAATCTCTGGGATTGATGATATCTCAATTGGGGATACATTAAATAACCCGGGAAATATTTTACCAATGCCAGCGATTAAGATTGAAGAGCCCACTTTATCGATGAACTTTATGGTAAATTCATCGCCCTTTGCGGGAAGAGATGGTAAGTATGTTACTTCTCGAAATATCAAAGAAAGATTGGAACGAGAACTTGAAGTTAATGTGGGGTTACGTGTAGAAGAAACATCCAGTGCTGATGTGTTTAAAGTAAGCGGTCGTGGTGAGTTACACTTGACGATTCTTATTGAAAACATGAGACGTGAGGGTTATGAGTTGGCTATTAGTAAACCAAAAGTAATCATTCAAACTATAGATGGGGTCAAATGTGAGCCTGTTGAGGAAGTGGTCATTGAGGTTCCTCATGATTATAGTGGAACTATCATTAGTCAATTAAGTCTTCGCCAGGGTGAACTTAAGAATATGGAAGATAAGGGCAGTATGGTTATTCAATATTGGCATGTTCCTACGCGTGGTTTAATTGGATTTAGAAGTGACTTTATCAATATGACACGTGGAGAAGGTACCATGGTTCGTCAGTTCCATGATTATGAACCGCTTAAGGGTTCTGTACCAACGCGTCAAAATGGATCCATGGTATCTACTGAACAAGGGGTGTCTATGACCTACTCTATCTTTAATTTACAGGAACGTGGGCAGTTTTTTATTGGCGCACAAACTGAAGTTTATGAGGGTATGATTGTTGGGATAGCCTCACGTGATACGGATATGGATATTAATCCAACTAAGAATAAGAAAGCTACAGCAGTTCGATCCTCGGGTCGTGATGAAGCCATGCGTTTGGTTAATCCCATTCCATTAACATTGGAGTACGCTGTTGAGTTTATTCGTGATGATGAGTTGGTGGAAGTTACACCAAATTATCTGCGTTTGAGAAAGCAGTTCTTGAAACCGCATGAGCGTAAAGCATCGTTAAAACACAAGGAAGGTTAGTATGTCTAAAGCATTAGAATTTAAGGTTGAAGCTAAATCTACAGAAACTAAAGCCCGTACGGCTGTATTAAAAACTAAACATGGGGTTTGTGAAACTCCAATGTTTATGCCAGTTGGTACTTTAGCAACCGTTAAGTATTTATCGCCTGAAGATTTAAAGGCTATTAACTCACAAGTAATTTTAAGTAATACATATCACTTATGGTTAAGACCGGGTGAAAAAGTAGTTAAGCAAGCAGGGGGGCTTCATGGTTTTATGAACTATGATGGTCCTATCCTGACCGATAGTGGTGGTTTTCAGGTGTTCTCTTTATCGAAAATTCGTGAGATTGTTGAAGAAGGGGTTCACTTTAGAAATCACTTAAATGGGGATAAGTTGTTCTTATCACCTGAAAAAGCCATTCAGATTCAAAATGACTTGGGCGCTGATATCATCATGAGTTTTGATGAGTGTCCGCCGTATCCTGTTAGTTATGAATATATGCGTGAGAGTATTGATCGTACTACGCGTTGGGCTAAACGGGGTCAAAAAGCGCATGCGCGTCCTGATGACCAAGCACTCTTTGGTATCGTTCAAGGGGGAGAGTTTGAAGACCTGCGTCATGAACATGCTAAAGCCTTAGCAGCTATGGATTTCCCGGGTTATAGTATTGGTGGAACCAGTGTGGGGGAACCCAAAGATGTGATGTATAAGATGATTGAAGATGGTATAAAGTATCTACCTGAAGATAAGCCGCGTTATTTAATGGGTGTGGGTTCAGTAGATGCAATCTTTGAAGGTGTTGAGCGTGGTGTGGATATGTTTGACTGTGTCTTGCCAACGCGTAATGCACGTCATGGTGCTATGATGACTTCGGAAGGTCGCATTAATATTAAGAATAAGAAGTATGAAATGGACTTTGGTCCTTTGGATCCTGAGTGTGATTGTGAAGCCTGTACAAACTATTCAAGAGCGTACTTGCGTCATTTATATCGTACAGATGAGGGGTTTGGAAAGCGCCTCTTATCCATTCATAACTTAAGATATTTACTTAAGTTAATGGAAGATATTCGTCAAGCCATTAAAGAAGATCGTTTCCTTGAGTTTAAAAAGGAAGTATTTGATAAGTTTGGAATTGACAGCGATAACTTAAAAGGGTTTTAATAGGGTCGTAGGACCCTTTTTACATATAGGAGTAGATTTATGAAAGTAAGTGATTTTGATTTTGAATTACCTGAGCATCTCATCGCGCAAACGCCTTTAGAGAAGCGCGATACTTCGCGTTTGTTAGTGGTGAATGAAGGCTTAGAGGATAATCAT
>CAYWUU010000028.1:4978-10632 GCA_964461405.1 uncultured Erysipelothrix sp. | reverse complement strand
TATAGCCCTTGATGCTGATGAAGTATTTGCACCGGAATTCACCAGAGAGGAAGCAGAGAGATTAGCTAACTTAAACGAGATAGCTTATTACTTTATGATAGTTAATCTTTATAACGATGAGGAGCATTTTGCACATTCAACAGGTATTCAGAGGTTTTGGAATGTTAGATTTTATAAGTATATGCCTGAATTTGGCTTACAGTTTCAAAAGAAAGCCCTGCATTGTGGTTTAGGACCACCTATAACCTATATGTATGGCTGGCACGCACCATACTATGTGGCACATTATGGATTGATGCTCAAAGAAGATAGAGTAAGGAAGTATAATCGCTATATGCAGTATGATCCAAACAGAAAATATAAATCCAATAACTATTATGATGAGTTAATTAAAGATTTACCACCTAGACCTTTTGATAGAGAGGGATTATTAAGGAAGTTAAGGGAAACACCTGAAACACAATTCAGGGAGAAACCACCTAAACCTAAAATAGAATGAATTTTACATTACACACAACAAAAAAAGCCGAAAGGGATATGCTTTTAAAGCAAAAGGGTAAGCATATTATGATAAAGCCAGAGCAATTTCATAAAGGAACTAGGCCTATTGTATGGGAAGAAGATACAGGGAAGTATTATGAACATTCAATAGAGGAATTTATGGAATTATTAAGGATAATAGAATTTGGCGGAGATGTATTTGCATCAAGGTATTACTTAAAATGGGCTTATAAGGGAACAGAAATAGAAACAAGAATAAAAAACCTTGAAAAGCTGTTTAATGACATAAAAAGAAATGGAATTATAAACGCTGTTCACTGCGAAATAACCGGGGAAAGACTAGATGGTTCTTATAGGACAAAAATTGCTATGTATTTAGGCATTCCAGAAGTATCAGCAGTTTTGCATAAGTTTAAATGGCAAGATATAGATGAGGAGTTTATAGAAAGAAAGATAAAGGCGAGAAACCTAGCGTTTGGTAGGGATTACTACTATTTCAAGTATGGATATAAAGATTGGGAGAATATATCTAATGGGGGTGAGGTATATCAAGAGAATGCAAGCAGATGGGAACTAATAAAACCCTTAGTTAAGGGCAGTGTGTTAGACCTAGGTTGTAATGAGGGGTATATATCAATACAGTTAGCCAGAAATGGCCACAAGGTAACTGGAATTGACCTAGAGTGGATAGAATTAGCATGGTTGAATAAATTAATCTTTGAATGGATAGATAAAAAGGACATTGATGTAGATTTCCACGAGGAAAGTATATTGGACACTAAAAGGTCAGCAGATACCATTCTATTCCTTAATGTCCTTTATCATTTACCCAAAGAAAAACAAGCTGAAATGCTTAACAGATATAAAAACAAGCGACTAATATTCCAGTGTAACCTTAGAAAAGAGGCGGAGAGAGAAAAATATTACACTTCACATCCTGAGGATTTAATAACCTTACTTAAAGAAGTTGGAAGGGATTATAAGTTAATAGAATGGAAAGACAAACCTATTATCGTATGCGAATAGTATATAATGCACAAGGGAATAAGAATTCTGATGATACCGAAGGACATATTCGTATAGCATTAAAAGAATTAGGGCATGAAGTAGTAAGTGGGGGTAATGGGGATATATATTTATTTCATAAAGAATTTAATCCACCACCATCATTTAGAGGCAAGAAAGTATGTTGGTATTTTGATAAGATTTGGAAAGATAGAGTGAATTGGTTTAATGATATTTACCCCAGAGTAGATTTAATGTTTATAACAGACTGGACTTGGGGCAAAGAGTATCCTAAGTGCAGATTATTACGACAAGGAATTGGAGATTATGAAAAAGGAATTTATGAGGACAGGGGAATTGATGTTGCATTTGTGGGTAATCCTTATGGACAAAGGGAGGAGTTAGTGGAAAAATTAAAAAAATGGTATGGGGAAAGATTTAAGGTATATGAAAGACAATATAATAGATCGTTGAATAATCTGTGTGCATCCGTTCCCATATTTGTAGCACCTGAATTCCCTAGCGATGACGATTATTGGAGCAACAGAGTTTATCTACTTACAGGTTCTGGGGGTTTTGTGATTCACCCAAGATTAAAAGGATTAGAAAGGGAGTGGGGAGATAATTTAGTTTATTACGATAATTTAGATGACCTAAAAGAAAAGGTAGATTACTATTTGTTACACCCAAAGGAAAGAAAAAAAATGAATATTAAAGAATATAATTATTGTGTTAAGAACTTTACTTACAAAAAGCGAGTAGAGGATTTAATAAAATGCATAAAGAACGAGTTAGTGAAATAGAATTTTGGAAACATAGAATTGATAATGCTCACACAAAACATCATTCAGTATATTTATGTAACCCAATATTATGGGATGACATCTTCCATGCTCATAGAAAGATAATAAGGTCAGTAATTCCGAGAGATGCGTATGTTTTGGATGCTGGGTGTGGTTATGGGAGAATGTGCGAATTATTTGATTCTAAAAATTATGAAGGAGTAGATTTTTCACCTGACTTTATTAAGATGGCCATGAAAGAATACCCCAACCATTCATTTGAAGTGCAAAATCTCAAGAAACTACCATACGAGAAACACCAATTTGATTGGGCTTTTTGTGTTTCAATAAAAGATATGATTGTTAAATATGATAGTTTGAAATCGTGGCTGGAAATAGAAAAAGAATTAAAGAGAGTGGCAAAAAAGATTTTGATATTAGAATATACTAACTATACAAATTATGAAATCATTTAAAGTAGGATCAATAGTTTTAGCGACAGACCAAGGACTAGGATATTTAGCCAAATCTTTTTATGATAATGGAATTATAGATAAAGTTTGTATCCAAAAGCATTCACAAAGGACAAATCATTATGAATGGTATCGTGATTATACCTTTGAGGCGTTAGATTTATTAGATTGTGATGTGATTTTAATGTTTGAAACGCCATTTAACTGGACTATTATTCCGAAAGCCAGAGAAAAAGGAATTAAAACTATACTAATTCCTATGTATGAGTGCACTAATTTCCCATTTCCTGAAGCACCAGATGAGATATGGTGTCCATCAGCGTTAGATTATGATTTTTATACTAAAAAAGGTGTAAAAAACTGCAAGCAAATACAAATACCAGTAGATGTAGAGTGGAAGTTGAGAGAAAAAGCCCAAGTGTTTGTTCATAATTCTGGAAATGGCGGTCTAGGAGGTAGGAATGGAACAAAAGAACTACTAGAGGCCATGAAATATGTTAAAAGTCCCATCAAATTGATAATAAGAAGTCAGATTGATATGAAACGAGTAGATGACCCGAGAATAGAATACAGAATTGGCCAGTTTGATGACATTTGGAATGAGGGAGATGTGTTTGTATTTCCAGAAAAGTTTAATGGATTGTCATTACCGATACAAGAAGCATTTGCTAGTGGAATGCTAGTGATGGCGAGTGATAGATTTCCTTCAAATTTTTACTTGCCTAGAGAACCATTAATAGAAGTTGATGGATATAAAAAAGAATCCATCGCAGTGGAGTTTGATATGGCGATTATCAACCCAGAAAAAATTGCTAATAAAATAGATGAGTGGTATAATTTAAATATAAAAAAATATTCTCTGGTTGGTTTAAATTATAACAAAAACAATTCATGGAAAATTCAAAAAGAGAAATTAAAAATGTTAATGTTGCAGTAATAGGAGGTGCTGGGTTCATTGGTTCGCACTTAGTAAATCATTTAATAGATGATAGAAATTGTAATGTTATAGTTTTAGATAACTTAATTTCGGGTTTTAAAAAATATATACACCCTAAAGCAAAATTTATATGGTGTGATATAACTCATTCAGAAGAAGAACTAATTAGAATATTCAGAACTCATGAAATTGAGTATGTTTTTAATTATTCAGCAGAACCTTATATACCAGTATCATTTGAAAGGCCACTTCATGTGTTTGATATAAACGCTAGAGGTGCTTTGATGGCTATGAATGCATCACAGATTGCTGGAGTAAAAGGATTTTTACAAGTATCAAGTGCAGAGATTTATGGAGATGCACCGGAACATAAGATAACAGAAGAATATCCTGCAGCACCACATTCAACTTATGGGGCATCTAAACTTGCGATAGATACTTTAGTTCAAGCTAGATGGAGAGAGAGTAAAATGCCCGCAATAGCATTAAGACAGTTTAATTGTTTAGGAGAAAGAGAAACACATCCTTATGTAGTTACAACTATTATAGATCAACTAGCACAAGCACCTGTATTAGAGTTAGGTAATAATTCCTTTAGAGATTTTCAGTATGCTGGAGATGCTGTAAAAATGGCCACAGAGTTATTGGAGAAAGGACAATTTGGAGAAGTCTATAACATGGGAAGCGAGGAAGGAGTAAAGATTTATGATCTAGCTCAGATGATTGGAGAAGTCATGGGATACAAAGAAATAATTATCACAGAGGATGAAAAGAGAAAAAGACCTTGGGAGATATGGCACTTGCAAAGTGATAATACCAAATTATATTCAGTTATAGAAACTAGACCGCAGGTTACACTTAAAGAATCTTTAGAGAGGGTAGTTAATTTTTATAAGTCTAATGGGAATAAATGGGACTATGAATAATAAAAAGCATTGTGTAATTGGATTAGGGGAAGTTGGTATGGCGTTAGTAAAAGTTTTTAAATGTGACGGCGAGGACAAATTCAAAGATATTGAAGCCACAGAGAAAAGTTATAAGTTTTTACACATCGCATTCCCTTATAAAGACGAAACATTTATTGAGGAAGTTAAGAGATACCAAGATAAATATTCCCCAACATATACCATTATTCATTCCACAGTTCCTATTGGAACATCAATAAAATGCAGTGCATTACATTCTCCAGTTAGGGGTGTGCATCCACATTTAGCAGATAGTATCTTAACCTTTAAGAAATTTTTAGGAGGTGATGAATGTTTTGAAGTCGCACAAGAATTTAAAAAATTTAGAGTAGATTGTTTATGCACTAGAGATTCTAGGAATACCGAAGCTATGAAGTTATGGGATACAACTCAATATGGATGGTTTATTATTTTAAATAAAGTAATTCATCAATACTGTAAAGACAAAGGGTTAGATTTTAATATTGTTTATTCTTTAGCCAACGAAACATACAACGATGGATACACGAAAATGTTACGACCTGAAGTAATGCGACCATATTTAGCTTATATGGAAGGGCAGATCGGTGGACATTGCGTATTACCGAATGCTGAATTGTTAAAACATTGGGTGGGAGATTTAATAATAGACGAAAATAGTTCTTATGGAAGCATATAAGGAACTGGAAAAAAAATACGCTGAATATATTGGAACTGAGTATGCTGTTACTACTAATAGCGGAACTTCAGCCTTACATTTAGCCCTTGCGTCATTAGGAATTAAAGAGGGTGATGAGGTTATAGTGCCTAATTATACAATGATAGCGTCAGCATGGGCAGTTACTTATACTGGAGCAACGCCTATGTTTGCAAAGTCAGGGGATGATTTATTGATTGATCCTAGAAGTATAGTTTCTAAAATAACACCTAAAACAAAGGCAATAATGCCTGTTCATATTTATGGAAGGGTTTGTGATATGGATGCCATTATGGATATTGCAGACAAGTATAA
>CAYWUU010000028.1:0-4878 GCA_964461405.1 uncultured Erysipelothrix sp. | reverse complement strand
AAATTAGCCCTAGAAAACCTTGCTAAAGAACCAGAAATACAAGCCAAACGATTTCAAATAGAGGAATGGTATGATAAATATTTAGATAGTAGACTAAAAAGACCCAAAAGAGATGTTGTTTGGGTTTATGACTGCAAACATCCTAAAGCAGATAAATTAGTTAAGGTATTAAATATATTGGGGGTAAAAGCTAGACTTGGTTTCAAATTAATGGAACATCAACCCATGTATTATCATCAATGGAAGAAATACTACGAAAAATATGAGAATATCTTTTACTTGCCTGTTAATCCTAAAATGACCGAACAAGAAGTTAAGGATATTTGTAAAAAAATTGACACATATATAATGGTGTTATAATTAAGGGATGCAATATTCAGGTCATTCCGCGTCACAGGATATAGTGACAATGTGCGAAAAATTATCAAGAGCTAATTCTGTTTCTTTCCCTATTGCTGATAAAACACTTTATGCTAATCAGGCAATGAGGATTATTTGGTCGTGGATACATGAAGCATACGGAGGGTGGATTTATGATGATTCTAACCAAACAGACTTGCCAGAGGCAACAACGGCAGTAGTTTCTGGTCAGGATACTTATACTTTACCGACTGATGTTTCATTTGTTTTAGGAGTTTCAATAAAAGATATCGCTGGGAACTGGTCTAAATTAAGTCCAGTTACATTAGAGATGATTCAAGAGGGAGGCGCAGAATCAGATTTCTTAACTACCGATGGCAATCCTCTGTATTATAGATTAATAGGCAATCAGATTAAGATTTACCCAGCTACAAATTACAGTCAGTCAGCATCATTAAAGGTGCATTATACGAGAGATATTTCGTCATTTGCTACTACTGACACGACTAAAACCCCGGGCTTTGATTCTGCTTATCACGAAGCTGTGCCTACATTTATGGCCTTGCAGTATGCAAAGATAAATCAATTAGCTAATAAGAATGATTTAGATTTAGATTGGCAGAGATACGAATTAAGAATTAAAAGTGATTATAGTCGCAGGTTTGCGGAGTTGTTTCCACCTAGAATAGGAGTGTCGGATGCAACTTCTGAATATATATGAATACAATAAAAGTAAAAGGAACTTATGAGTTTATTATAAAGGACATTAACGGACAGATAAAGGACAAATGGACAGTAGAGAATACAATTACGAATGCTGGATTTGCCCAATTAGCTTTGTTGGCAGGAGATGCATCAGCAGTTCCTTTCACATATTTAGCAGTAGGAACAGGAACAACTGCGGTGGCGGCTACCCAGACAGCATTAGTTACAGAAATTACTGATTCAGGTTTAGAAAGGGCGGCGGCGACTGTTTCACGAGTAACAACTACACAAACAAACGATACATTGCAATTAGTTAAGACATGGACAGCTACAGGAACAAAAACAGTAGAGGAAGTTGGAGTCTTTAATGCGAGTTCAACTGGGACAATGTTATCTAGGGCTTTAACTGGGAGCAAATCTATCGTGTCAGGAGATACATTAGCAGTAACTTATAAAGTAAAATTCGCATAAAATGGCAGCGACCTATCAAACAATTGCAACTACTGATTGGGTAACAGATGATATAACCATAAATAAACCAACTGGAACTGTTGATGGGGATTTAATGGTTGCAATTTTATGCACAGAGGGCGACCCAACTAATGATTGTACAGCACCAGAGGGTTGGGATGTTGTATTAACGGAAACTGGTGGAACTTATACTAGAGGAATGAAAGCATTTAGTAGAGTTGCGTCTAGTGAGGGTGCTAATTATGTTTTTGCTTATACTGCTCATAGAATTACTGGAGTAATAATAAGAATATCTGATTATGCAACTACTACGCCTATATATGCTAAAGCTACATCTACTGTAACTTTGGGAACTACACCAGTATTTGCTAGTTCTGCGATAACACCTAATGTGTCGGATTCACTTTTGATAATGGCAGTATTTGTTGATTCAGATAATGGAGCACCTGACAATATAGGAAGTTATGCAATTGAAACATCTAATCCTTCATGGACAGAGAGATTTCAATCATCAAAAGGAACCTATGGAATGTTCGCAGTTGCAACAGCTTCAAGACCAGAAATCACTGCTACGGGTGCTGTTCAGTTCACACATGATGGTGGAAATGGGGATGATAGTGGTTGTATGTTATTAGCAGTAAAAAGGGTTGTTGCTTTTACAAATACTACGCTAGATACAGCAACAATTTCTGACAGCGGTGTTTATGGTTATGGCATAACTAAACTTGATACCGTAACCTCAACTGATAGTAATTCTGCTATTATGGATGAGTGGGTAGAAAGTTCAAAAAATAGTTCTAGTTGGACTGATACAAGTAAAAATGCGTCATCATGGACTGACGAGAGTAAAAATAGTTCAAGTTGGACTAATACATCAAAATAATTATGGATAATACAAAAATACAACAATTAGAAAGGAGAGTAGCAGAACTAGAAAAGTATGTTACCGAAAAAAAGAAAAAACAGATTTCATATCCGTTAGATTTAGAAAGTATTTTAATATTACAACAATTTTTTATGAGAATTACTGATAGTTATTCTTTGTATAAAGGTGGAGCTGGGTCAAATGAGTTTCCCGTATTTATAGGAAAACAGAATACTATGACATTTGAAGTCTCCGCACCAACTACAACTGGATATACTGTGAACATAAGTACTGATTATATAACAACAAATGGAGTAAATTTTAAATACTGGAATAATGATATAGTCGCTGTTGCTACAACAGAACTTGTTCCTACTCCGTTGGTTGCAGGCACTGCTTATTATGTAATAAATTCAGATGGGTTTACATTTCAATTATCAGCAAGTTTAGCTGGTGCGGCGATAGATATAACTGATGCGGGATCAGGATTACAATTTATTCAACCATATTATTAAAATGATTAATACATTTCCACCACAAAATCAAAATTTTAAATATTTACAAACTAATCGGTCAGATGATTTAGGTTCTATTTGGTCATCTTTTAATTTAGATTTTCAAACTAAATATGGAACTTTGACATTAGGTAAAAAATTAGTTACAAGCACGACATCAGGAGATGATGCTCAATTAGGATTACCTGTGGCGTTTACATTTTGGAGTAACAGATGGTGGGCGGTATGTGGTTCAAGATTATTTTATACTGACGATGCTGATTTAACGGGTGATTTTTCAGAATGTTCAATACCATTTCAAATCGGAGATTCAACAAGTCAATTTGATATTACTAATCCATCTGGAACAACTTTTAGATATACTTATGATGGAAATGGAACTGACCCTGAAATTACTACTGCTACAGTTCCAACAGGTGCTGCAGTGCTTATCTCGGCAGGAAGTAATTTTAATACTGGAAATGAAGGTTCTTTTACTGTAACAGGAAGTGGGGCAAATTATTTTGAAATTACAAATGCATCTGGGATAGCTGAAAATGATAAAACTGTTGGTAGTGCAATTTCTGTGTTAGGGGGGACAACGCCTAATTTAAGTATTAGGTCCGATATCTGTGCGTTTAATAACCAACTTTGGGTATCATCAGATAGTTTTCTATATAGATTACAATCAACTACTTCGGTTTGGAGAAAGGTTGCGAAATTCGGCACAAATTATCAATATGTAATGCACAAACTAGATTACTCAAAAACTAGGAATAGATTATATTATATAAGTAGTCATTATACTATTGATTCTGTTGATATTCTTGATGTTGTTACTTCGGCGGGTGCATATTCTATAAATTTAGTTACTGATGCAATACCAACTACAATGGTATCTAGTAGTTCTAGTACTTGGATTGGTATGAATAGTGTTATTGATATTTCTAGTACATATTCCAAGAATTTAAAAGGAGAAATACTATTGTGGGATGCATTTTCATCACAAATTGATAAGAGGTTTGAATTTCCGAGTGCTGGAATATTAGCTATGGCAGTAGTAAAAGATATACCATACGCAGTAGATACTAATGGGAGAATATTAAAATATAATGGGTTTCATTTTGAGGAAATTACTAGATTTCCTATGGAAGATAGATTATTAAATAACTCAGCTAGTTATAATGCAAAGTTTATTCATGCTAATGGAATGGTTGCAACAAAAAATGATACAATTTTATTTAATATAAATAATTTAAATGAAAATGATACTTCCACTATAAATGAAAACTTCCCATCTGGAATATGGGAATTGGATTTAAATACATTTAATTTAACTCACAAACATTCATTTTCACTAAAAGCTAAAGATAGTTCAACTGTCAATGATTATGGGCAAAATAGAGTATCTGCTGTTGGAGCAATATTAGTTAATTCTCTGGCAGAGGATTCAGCTAGTGGTAGGCCTGAATTACTTGCAGGAGCTACCTATTATACAAATGCGTCAGATACAGCTAGTGCTATATTTATAACTTCTCCAATAGATGCTGGAACTGATTACGAAGGCCAGAAAAGGGGATATTTTGTAACAACTTGGTTTGAATCACCACAAATAACATCTAACTGGACTAGATTATGGGCTACATTTAAGAAAATGCTCAATGCTACGGATAAGATGATATTTAAGTATAGGTTAGATGATGATGAGCCAGTAGAGGCCACTATAACTTGGGTTACACAAACAACATTTACTACTACGACAGATGTTTCTGCTTATGAAGGATTTGAAGCGGAGATTATTCAGGGAACAGGGTCAGGAGCTTGTTGTGATATTACTGATGTTTCGGAAGATGGAGGGACATATACTGTTACAATTAGAAGTGAGGTGCCTGTTACTGCGACCACAGCTAAGGCAAGATTTCAGAAATGGATTTATTTAGGAGAAATAGCGAGCCAAACCCTTGCGTATGGTAGCTTACCCAT
>CAYWUU010000027.1:0-10987 GCA_964461405.1 uncultured Erysipelothrix sp. | reverse complement strand
GCGCTATAATAAGATACTCACAAAACCATATATTATTTCACGAGGGTTTGTGTTTATAAAAGAGAACCAAACACTCATTCGTGAAGCTGAGAATGTAGTCTATGAGGCCCTTAAGAAAAAGATGGCACAAAAAACGACTTTCAATGAGATTAAGAATACAATTCGTTCCTCACTGGAACCGTTTCTATACAAGCATACGCAACGAAATCCACTAGTAATTCCAGTAATCTTAAATCAAAAAGCAGCGATGGAAGCAATTGCTGCGATGATGGCCGAGAAGAACGAGCGTAGAAAACGCAATGCGTAAGATTAAACGCCTATTCATATTGATCATACTACTATCCATTGGTTATATTGCTTTGGATAGTTTCTACTTAAGTTTAAGGACTCTAAGAGTTGAGACCATACAGATTACCAATGAACATATCCCCAAGTCCTTTAACGATAGTAAGATTATGATTATCTCAGATATTTATGCGGATAATACAAACCTTGGTTTGCTAAAAAAACATGTGGATCAGCAGTCTGCGGATATAGTAGTGTTTCTAGGTAATTTATTAGATGAAGATGCTAAAATTTCTACGGAGCTGGAAGCGACTTTTAAAGCCATTAAAGCGCCCTTAGGTAAGTATGCCATACTATCCTCTGACGATTATTCTCAAAATGAAATCGTCCGTAAGTTCTTGAATGACACTAACTTTAGAGTGATTGATACGGCATTAATACCCATCCATCGCTATACGGAAGAATCAATTAACTTGGCACTCTTTGGGGCTGTAGACAATAACAACGCCCGTAGCGCCGTTAACGATAAAATTGACCCTAATACCTTTACCCTAGGCTTAATCCATGATCCCATGGCTATAAATGGCTTAAACATTGAAAACATCGATGTATGGGTGGCCGGTAAAAACAACCTAGGTAAAATCAACATACCTTTGTATGGATCTATATTATATAACGATGAGCCCCATGAAAAAGTACAACTAATCCATAATACCCCCCTATATATTACAGGTGGTATTGGAACCAATAAACCAAGAGTAAGACTGGGAAGTAAGCCAGATATTATTATACTAAACCTAAAGTCTTCCCTGTGAAGACTTTTTTATTAAGGAGATACTATGAATAACATAGAAAAAACCCATAACTGGATTCTAAGTAGAAATATAACTAACTTTAGAGTCATTGACTTAACCTGCGGAAATGGACATGACACAAAGTTTCTAGCGCAAAATGCCCAAGAAGTAATTGCTGTAGACATTCAATTACAAGCCATTAACAATACAAAGAAACGCTTAAAGGACTTCACAAACCTCACCTATATCCATAGCGATCACAGTTTAATTGACGTCGAACTTCTAGCCCCTTTGGATGGTGCCATCTATAATTTAGGATATCTTCCCCATGGAGATAAAGAACTCATTACCAAAAGTACTACTACAATCCAATCACTCAATAATCTTCTTCCCTATCTTTCCAACTTCCTAGTTATTACATGTTATCCAGGACACGAAGGGGGCGATGTTGAAACTGACGCTGTTAAGAAATGGATTGATGAACATAATCTAGAATATATTACATTTTCGTATAATACACCCCGAAGTCCAATTGCCTATTGTATTTCCCTATAAAAAAAGACGCATATAATGCGTCTTCACGGTCCATGCTTCGGGTATCAATTTTTTGGGGGGAATATCCCGAAGCGGTCTATCTATGACCACTAATAGTATATAATCTGAACCTACAAAAATCAATGAATCTAAAAGCCATAAAAGTTACAGAAAATAAAAAAAAACGTTGAGCAAAAGAAAAGGAATGAAAATCATCATTCCTTTTTAAGACTCAATTCTTTGTTGATTGTCGAGGTGTAAATAAATAACTCAATTCAATTTCTTGCTCATCAATATCACCATCATGCAACATTTTTGTTAAGATACGCATAGCTACAGCCCCTAAGTCATACGAAGGAATCGCAAAACTGGATAATCTAGGACGCACCATACTGTTATATTTAGTATCAATTAAACAAACAATTTCAAGATCATCAGGAATCG
The DNA here is from genome assembly GCA_964461405.1 of uncultured Erysipelothrix sp. Classification (GTDB taxonomy): domain Bacteria; phylum Bacillota_I; class Bacilli_A; order Erysipelotrichales; family Erysipelotrichaceae; genus Erysipelothrix. The sequence goes on along the minus strand of CAYWUU010000027.1, from coordinate 8,930 downwards.
ATAATCCTTGTTCATTGGCTGCATTAAGAGCCGAAATAGCTTGTGAATCACGATTTGCTATTAAGAAATTATATGGTAACTTCGCAATTTTATCCACAAAGTAGTCATAAGAACGACGATACTTAGCTGGAATTTCAACATAACCTTCATCCTCAATGCCTAACTCTTGATAGGCACGGCTTACACCACGGCGCATTTGCTGCGTCGTAAACTCATTCGCTTTATCTTGAATAACACCTACTCTATTTGTAGGATCTGCTTCAAGTTTAGCCTTGGCCAGTTGATATACCGCATCTTCAATATCCACAAACACAGAAGAAATATTATTATCTGAGATTCGATTACCAATAATAACTATTGGAAATTGATATTTACTTAATTCAGCTAAATCATCTTCCATTAACTTATCATTATAAACAATAACACCATCAACACGTGACTTAATTACTTCATCCACAATATCATTAATATCCACGATACCCTCAGACATCGTATGCAACATAATATTATATTTATAGATCTTAGCAACATCGATCAATCCATTTATAATTTGCCCCGTATAGCCAAAACTCGCTTCTGGCACAATCAAAGCTATCGTTGTCGACTTTTGCAGTGCTAACCCTTGCGCAATCGCATTAGGCTTATAGCCCAATCGATCAATGGCTTCTTCTACTTTCTTGCGTGTTTCCTCCCGAACTATCTCCAGTCCATTAATAACACGCGATACCGTGGCTAAGGAAACTCCCGCCTCTTTCGCTACATCATATATCGTTACACGTTTCATATTTACTCCTGCTCCAAGTCATGCTTGCTATTTATTTCGTCAATCTGCTTTTGAGCCTGCTCTACCAAAGAAAGCGACTCCTTCGTTTCATCTTCAACATGTTGCATTACTTCCTCTACATAATCCAACACTTCATCTGAAGGCGCGTTATTATTCTCTTCATCGGATGCAATCCAATCTTCAATCTTTTTATAGGCATCGATTGCCACTTCTTCACCACTGTGTAAAAGTTCCTTCGATTTATCCTTAACTACTTCAATAGTTTCTTTAACTTTAGGATCCTTTGAGATATTCTCAATGGTATCCCTTAACTTAACATAGCCCTTACTGGCCCCCTCTTTAAGGGTTCCATACGTTTCACTTCTAGTGAAAGAATCAAGAGCATCCATAGCGCCTGCATAGGCTGATGTAGCAATATGTGTTACTTCCTCAATGAAATCACCCTTAACAGGCAAACTATTAATAACATCCAAACTTGATGCCAAAATCTCTTCATTACGACCTATTAATATCTCGGCTCTTTCTTTCAATAAATCCAAATTCTTAACACCAGCAAGAATCTGCAAAGACCGCACATTCATATCATTAACCGTTTCAATACTCTTATCACGATATGTAATGAGTTTCTCTTGATTTCTACGCTTTGCTATCAAATGATTACTGCGTGTATAGTAATCGTACATAATCTCATCAATCTCGTAGGCTATTTCTGTCAAATAATCATCATGCTTACTCATAGATACCAAAATCCTCCTCTTTATCTTCTTTTACATCTTTCTTAACGAAAAAATCCTTCGACCAATTCAAAATACCCTCTGAGTTTTGAACCACAAAGCCAACGGCTTTGGATGCGATACCAGTAGCTGAATTATTAACCATATCAACCGTCTTAGATACCCCCACAATAGTCTCCAAGGGCGTCTGCAACATATCTATTTTACCGGATGTCTTATCGATGGTCTGATTCACTTTATCCACGGTAGTATCTAAACTCTTAACTAACTTAATCAATTTACTAAGAAACACTATTAAAAATACTAACGCGATCACACTCAATATGGGAATTAAAATCCCCGACACTTCACTTAAAGATAACATTAATTCATCTAACATAGTTATCACCTCTATTCATTATACATTTTTATGAAAGTGTTTTCAATCACAGTAACTCAGATAATTGATCCTCTAGATCATAAATATTCTTTGAACTCATAAATACAAAGACAGCAGGAGCCATTGCCGCAAGTTTTTCAACACTTTTCGCATCATCAACGATAAACGAACCCGCTATCATATCTTGAAGGTAGGTAATGTCAATATCAATGCCCTCTTCATAATCATCGATAGATGTAAAAGGACATAATCCCACGGCATCAGCTAACTCCAATGCCTCCTTAAACTCCTTCGCAAAGTAATAAACTCGTCCCACGCGATGGGGTTTAAATATCGCCACCACCTTCTTATCGGGATAGCGCACCCGTACCGCTTCAATCGTTACTTTAATCTCAGTTGGATGATGGGCATAATCATCGATAATTACACTTTCACCCACATCCTTGATAACAAAACGTCTTTTTGCACCAGAGAAATTTGAAATACCTTCTTCAATATCCTGAAGATCCATCGCCTCATAAATACCCACGCCAATTACAGCTAAAGCATTTAGTATCATATGATCACCTACGAATGGAACTTCAAATCGTTTCATGAACTTATTTTCAAAATAAACATCAAAGCGGGTACATAAAGGCGCACGTTCGATATTCTTAGCAACCAGCGTATTGGAATCCGCAAATCCATAACTCCAAACCTTACCCTTTAAGTCTAAGGCATCAAACATCGGATCATCACCCCATGCAATGATTAACTCTTTTACATTTTCAGAGAACTCATTATACGCCGCTAAATAATCTTCATTGGAATTAAAATAATCCACGTGATCGATTTCAAAATTTGTCATAATAGCAACATTAGGATGATAAGCCAAGAAATGTCTTCGATACTCACAGGCTTCAACCGCAAAATACGTATCATCAACACTTAAATCCCCTTGACCATCCCCCACTAAATAACCACTTTTCTTAGTGGCCATCAACATATCCTTTAAGATAGTAGTCGTGGTGGTTTTACCATGCGAACCACTCACACTAATACTTCTATAATCATTCATTAACTTCCCTAAAAACTCATGATAACGATAATACTCAATCGTATCATTACTTTTAGCAGCTATAATCTCTTCGTGATCATCTAAAAAGGCATTTCCAGATACCACGATCATATGGTCCTTGATATTATCTTTATTAAAATCAAGTATATCAATATTCAACGCTCGCAAACCATCCTCAGTAAAGAAATGCGTTGCAATGTCTGAACCACTCACTTGATAACCAAGATTATGACAAATCGTCGCAAGCGAGGCCATACCAGTTCCTTTTATACCAATAAAGAATATTTCCTTATTCATCAATTTCACGCTCCTGTAATACATCGAATAAAGAAACCTGAACGTCTTCAGAATCCTTTAAATCAGGTTGAATTAAGTCTTCTAAGGACATATCATAAACATTTTGATCGCTAAGATCATCATTATCTTGTGTAATCGCCCCATAAATAGGACTAATCACTTTCGTCAACGGTTGACGAGATTTACCAACAGGTTTAGTTTCAGTAGATTCAGGTAATGTGGATCCCCCATACATAGGACTAATGATCTCCTTAGGAGTATAAGGTACTTCCTCTACAACACGCTTGATGTCTGTTTTAGGCATAGGACGCAACGGTCTTTCATCTAAATCAATCATAATGCGTTTCTTTGGTTTCTCCAGTTCATCATCCTTTATTGAATCAAAAGACTCTACTGCAGGTTTCACACTAACTTCTCTTTCAACTGGCTTAAGGGGTTCCACTTTTAAAATGGGTTCAGCAGGCTTACTTCCCCACTCCTTTTTCTTATCAAGAACCTCTTCTTCAATGGTAACTTCTTCTTCTTTAAATAAGAAATCTGTTAATCTTTTAAACATAATAAACCCTTTCTATACCCATCAAGGTTGTAACTGCCCATACATTTCTTCTAAAGTCCCTGTTTCAGGTGGAACCCTTTCAAAGAACTCAGAATAAATTGTAATGGTTTGCTTAATATCCTTATTTGAATATTTAGCGACTATTTTTGGTCTATCAACTTCAACAGAGCGCAGCACACTCATTAAAGTCTCAATCACATACGGTAAATCCAACTCACTCACTACACTAATAAACTGGACATCTTCGTTATCAATAAATATTGCCCTTCTTGCTTCACCAAGTGTCTTAATTAACACAACGAAATTACGCATTTCATTATCAGAATTTAAATACGTTCCCGTATATTTATAATCAAATATATCAAGATTAAGATGGTGTTCGCGATCATACTCAAAGGTTTCCGATATCGCATGTTCAATATTCAAGTTCATTAATACATCATAACCCCGAACCAATAAAAGAGAGCTAAACGCATTTGATTGCTTAAGTCCTACGAAAGGCGGCAAATAATAGTTAACTAATGGCTTGCGATGGTTATGAGTCATAGGTAATGGAGCAGCTAATCCATCCTTTATACTCTCATCCACTGATTTAGCCTGTGTACATCCTACTAATATTAGTAAGACCACAAGCATCAAGCTAAAACGCTTCATTAAACATTCCTGTTTTCAAGAAGTTTAACCAATGCTGCTTTAGCTGCTAAGTAATCATTGGTATCAAGAATACTACTTGATGTGTGAATATTGCGAGCCACAATACAGCATGTCAAGGTTCTCACACCACTATGGGATTTATGCACAATACCAGCATCGGTTCCCCCTGGTGAATAATAATACTGATGTTTAATATCATTAGCAACACAAACATCCACAAGTTCATATAAGAAGTTTTTATTCGCTATCATTGAACCGTCCATTACACGAATAAGAACCCCCTCGCCCAATTTACCCATGGCCTCTTTGCTAACCGCATCGTTTGCCGGTGAGCAATCTAATATAATAGCCTCATCAGGATTAATCATATTTGTAAGGGTTTGAGCTCCACGCAAGCCAACTTCCTCTTGAACACTCGCACCCACTACTAAATTGAAATCCAACTCAATGTCCTTAAATGTATCCAAAATATCAAGGCCCATGACACAACCATAACGATTATCAAAGGCTTTTGCGAGGATACGATGCTTACTTAAGGTCTCAAACTGACCTTCAACAACGATCATATCACCAATGGCTACACCCCACTCTAGGGCTTCTTCTTTTGAAGATGCGCCAATATCGGCTATCATGGATTCAATTTGAAACGGCTTGTCGCGATCTTGTGGACTTAATAAGTGCGGAGGAATCGCTCCAATGGCACCCTTATAAACATCCCCCTTACGGGTAGTAAGCGCAATACGATGCGCCAGAAGGTTTTGACTAAACCAACCCCCCACCGGGTGTAACTTCAACACACCTGTGTCCAAGATATCTTTAACTAAAAAACCCACTTCATCCATATGGGCTAAAATCATGACCGTCTTAGCATCTTCACGCTTACTCTTTTTAACGGCCGCAATACTACCTAAATTATCATAAACTACCTCATAGCCCATCTCACGATAAGCATTACTTAAATAAGCCGCCACATTCTGTTCATGACCACTTACGCCATCAATTTGCGATAACGCTTCAAACCACATTAACTGTTTCTTACTTAACATCTATTTTCCTCCATATTGCTCGATAAATCGGTTGACCCAAGTCAGAGAACTTTCGTTCATACTCTGTATAGGGGTCCACATTGTCTTGACGTCTAAAGTCAACGGAAACATCAACCAATTTGAATCCATGTTGGGCCACATTCACTAACGAATATTCAAATAAACCAACATTATCGGTTTTCATCCAAATCTCACCCTCATCATTTAATAAACGATGGTATAGAGCTAACTTAGACTCATGCGTCAAACGACGCTTAACATGGCGTTTCTTAGGCCAAGGATCACTAAAGTTGAGATGTAAAATATCGATCTCTTTAGTATCAAACATGGTATCTAACGATTTTGCATCGTCGAAAATAAACCGTTGATTCCCATAATCACCCTCATCAAACTTCCGCAATGCCATCGAAGCCACCGTGTAATCACGTTCCATCGCCACGATACCATCCTTAGGATAGAGCGCTGCTAAGCCATGCCAATAGTCGCCTTTTCCTGTGCCGATTTCAAGTCGAAGTGTATCTACATTCAACACTTCCTTCCAACGGCCCTTATATTCGCTAAAATCTTCAATAATAATTTGCTGGTGGCGCTCAAATACCTCTGAACTCCACGTCTTTTTTCTAATCCTCATAAAACCCACCTTTATACGTTACTATTGTACCATATTGAAACAAGTAATTAATGTTTCATAATACTTTTTCTCATAATTTTCATAAGTATGCTAAAATACAGTTATGGAAAATAAACTAAAAGCTATTGGAATTGTAGTAGAGTATAATCCATTTCATAATGGTCATATCTATCACATCACAAAAACAAAAGAAATCGCGAAAGGCGATGTTTTAATTGCGGTTATGTCCCCTAATTTTGTGCAACGCGGTGAACCCGCCTTCATCGATAAATGGGAACGCACAAAAGTTGCATTAGAACACGGTATAGACTTAGTCATTGAAATACCAACCCATCTGACATTACAAAGCGCACAAACGTTTTCAGAGACTGCACTTAAGATTTTATCTTGGGCCAAGGTAGATACTATAGTATATGGATCGGAGTCATTGGATGTGCCAGCATTAACCAAAGTCAATAAAACCCTATTATCTCAAGGCAGTAGTTATGCCAAAGCTAAGAATCCAAGCCATTTGCAATCCAATCAGATTTTGGGAGCGTATTATGAAAAGTATGCGAAGGCATATGATATTAAAACCCAACGCATCCAGCGCACAAATCGTTATTCGAGTTTAGACATTGAGAATCATATCGCATCCGCAAGTGCCATTAGGTATAATCACCTTCGCAATATCGATATAACACATACAACTCCCATGGCCTTAAAGTCTATGGCCCTATATACACTGGATCAAGCCTTCCCTTTCATTAAGTATCAAATTCTTACCGACCCTAATTTGAGTCAGTATTTATTGGTGGATGAGGGTATTGAGAATCTTCTATATAAACTAGCTACTCAATATGATACCCTGGATACCTTTGTCCAAGCGGCGATCTCAAAGCGCTATACACGCAGTAGAATCCAAAGAACCCTTTGTCACATTTTACTTAAAACACCACGAGTATACCCAGAAATGGATACAGCACGCGTATTGGGAATGAGTTCAAAAGGACAAGCCTATCTTGCGCAAATTGATAGTCCAAGACTGACAACATCGTTTAAAAAACACAGTTTGAAAGACATGGAAGCCAAAAGTACGGCTGTATATAGTTTATTAAATAAAAAAGGAACCCCTGCTCTCTTAAGAGAAATGGGGCCCCCTATTATTATTTAAGGATACGTATATCTTCCCAACTAAACCCATCGCGACCAAAATGACCAAAATTAGCACTCTTTTGATATATAGGTTTCAATAAGTCCAATTCATTAATCATGGACGTGACATCGAAGTTAAAATTTCTGTGAATAATTTCAAGAATTTCTTCCTTGTCTTTTTTTTCTGTTCCAAAGGTATCAAGGTGAATAGACAAAGGATCCACTAATCCAATAGCATATGACAATTGAATCTCAAGTTTATCACATAGCCCCGCTGCAACCACACTCTTAGCCACATGTCTAGCATAGTAAGCGGCCGATCTGTCGACTTTAGAAGGGTCTTTGGAACTAAAAGCACCACCCCCAATGCGCGCCATACCACCATAGCTATCAACCACTAATTTACGACCCGTAGTACCACTATCACTAAAGGGACCACAAATACTAAACTCACCACTTGGATTAATAATAAACTTAGTATTATCTCGCAACCACTTAGGATCAATAATAGGTGTAATAACCTTTTCCATAATAAGTGCTCTAATATCATCTAAAGCTACGCCACTATCATGCGATGCACTCACAACTACGGTGTGCACATATTCAGGTTTGCCATCTTTATAAGCAATGGTAACTTGAGTTTTACCATCTGGTTTTAACCAAGGTACTTCATTTTTTAATTCACTTAAACGCTTGCTTAATTTATGAGCCAAGTCAATTGGCAAGGGCATATAACTATCTGTTTCATTACTCGCATAACCAAACATAATACCCTGGTCACCTGCAGCAATACTATCCTCGCCCACAACTGCTGCATTAATTTGACTCGATTGTTTATTAACCTTAACCAAAACATCATATTCTTCAGTATAGCCAATCTCTTTAATAACCTGCTTAGCGATCTTAGCATAGTCTAAATCAGCCTTTGTGTTCGCCTCTCCATAAATTAAAACAAAATCATCCTTAATGGTGGCTTCCACCGCCATCTTAGAAGTTGCATCAACCGCTAAAGCCGCATCCAAGATGGCATCAGCGATCTGATCACAGATTTTATCAGGGTGTCCATCCGTTACACTCTCTGATGTAAAATAAATATACTCCATAATTTTCCTCCTGTATAAATAAAAAAGAGCCCATGACAACCAAGCTCTGTAAATATAAATTTAAATAGCGGTTATCGACTGTTAGCTGGTCCACCTTACCTTTTTGGTAGGTTGGTATGGGGTCATTGAGCTAACTCTCTCTCCCAACTCTTGATAATTACATATTTATAATACCAAATCCAACCATGGTTTTCAAGTTATTCCAAAGGTTTTTGGCGATAATTCCCTTCAATTCTATCAACGGTACTCACTTCTATAAAAGCCTTAGGATCAACAGCCATGACAGCATCAATAATTAACTTTATCTCAAAGGAATTAACGACAGTATACAACATACTTAAATCTTGTTTCTTAAAAACGCCCACCCCTTCAAAGCGCGTAATACCATGACGCACTACCGACAAAATACTCGCAGAGACTTCATCAGCATGCCTGGTAATGATATGCAAACTGGATAGTTTATATCGGTTATCGTTATTAGATAGGATTTCTGTTGAAGCAAATTGATAAATAATCGAATAGAACGAAGAGTTCCAATCATGAGCCCATCCGTTA
>CAYWUU010000026.1:0-10995 GCA_964461405.1 uncultured Erysipelothrix sp. | reverse complement strand
ACCACGGCCGCCGCCACCCACACCGCTATGAGATCCTGCGCGTGAGGTATAGGAAGCTGTTTTGGTTGCTGAATGGAAGGAACGGGAGTTGGTGTAATAAAAGGCTCGTGATCTAAACATTGGATTATAAAGAATGGCACTGTTTTGAAGTGTTTCTTCAGGGACCCTAATCTTGAGTGCTTTCACAACTTTTTCTGAAATTCCAAATGCTGTCGCATAGATTAAGTATTGTTCCCATATAACTAAATCAAGTACTTCGCGCTCTTTCATAAGTGTTTCACTGTTTAAGAAGTGGTAGAGTCCATACCATTTTTCGTATTCGTCCTCACCAAATTGTGTTAGGAGTACGAACTTTCTTGAAGCAATGGTAAGTAGTAATGCACATAGGATGAAAGCCCCCCCTATTATGAAAAATGAGCCAAAGGCTAAGTCAAGGCGGGAACCATAAATTGAAATATTACCAATTAACATGATGGCCAAACCCATAAATGCAAGGACCCCAGCAAGGGCTCTTATGCTATTGCGTGGTTTCTTATAGTCGGCTATTTGGTAATATCCATTTTCAAGTCCGTATCGATTCAAACTTGTTGTGACATTTTTTAAAAAGGAATCGGTATATTGATAATCGTTTGAAACTTTATTTTGTAAGGAATCCAAGGAAATTTCATTAGCTACTGCATGTCTATTGATGAGTTGAAGATAGTTTCTTTCAATCTCAGTTAGAGGTTTACGATTAGCAACTAAGGCTTCTTTAAGTACAATCTTTGTGTTTTTTCCGTTCCAATCTTTAGCGGGATTGATTCGTACCAGTTCGAGATAGTCCTTATAGGCTAAGCTTAATAAAGCAGCGGAGTAGCCATCACCCGTATCCTTTTGATTGTTTGATTTAGAGAAAACTAGACGTCGTGCGAAGTTAGCATCCAATTCACTGGGTATATCCCTAAAGAACTCAATGTCTTGACTCGGTTTGTAGAATGGATATCGTTTTTTCTTGGAGCGATAGAGACCGAAGGAAACCCCAAAGATAGCCAGACTTGATCCAATAGATAGCATCAAGATATTCTTTTTTCTTTGGTAATATGTTGCACTTAGATTCTTATAATCAATTTGTGCTTTATTAATATCTTCCAGTACATCGGCATCATAATAATCGTTGATAGAAGCAAACTGTGTGAATTTGTGCTTGTCTTCTCCATGAGCAATTAATGCAAATTCGATAAATTGATTATACTTTTTAAACTTTAAGTCTTCCTTGTTTAAATTAAATGTGAAACTATGATAGCCAGGATGGGCACTGGTGGATTCTTGATAAGGGAAGGAATCTGCATTGGTTCCATACGTATAGGCTTCATAATTGCCTTGTTTAGGCATCTTATCAAGGGGTATTAATACTTCACCCTTTACAGAGTTTAAATGCAGGGTGTCTTCTCCAGCAAACAGAGAAACGTAGAGTTCAGAGGCGTCGTTATAGCGCAAGGATGCATTATGCATTTCATATTGAATCTCGTAAACTACAGTATCGCGATAAAGACCATCCACATAGAAGATTAGACTTTCGTAGTAAAGAAAGTCATCGTAGGGACCGGGGCTATGAAACCACTTGCCCGGTCCATATCCGCCTTCAGTATCAATATAATCAAAATCATCCCAATATAACTTTGGACTTTCGGGGTAGGTTATAGATGAACCATCGTCTTTTATTTCTTTGACGTAATTGACCTTATAATCTACTTTGACTCCATCCACATATTCCTCTGGAAGTACGCGCCAAAGTTCCCAAAATAAGTTGTCATTACTGGCGGCATGGACATCGAAAGTAAGACGCTCTGTGATGACTACTTTCCCCTGGCTGCCCGGTTCATCTACCACGACTGCCTTATACTCTAAATCGGTGATTCTAGCATAATCATCATCCGTGAGAAGTAATGGAATAAAGATAGAACCTAATAATAATACAATTGCTAAGGTGAATATAACGGAAACTTTTTTCATAAGCACACCCTTCCTGTTCATCGTACTAGTTTCGTAAATTATACACTAAAATGGCGGTTAAAACAGTATATAGTAAATAAAATAATATAAAAAACAGGGTTTCCCCTGTTAAATTAAGCCGCTGTTGAAGAGATCATCAATAGAGTTAAAGAAATGAATTTTATCTAAATTCTCTTGGCTCATAAAACCGAGTCGTGTTGCATTTTCAAGATATAGTTTAATACCATCGTAGTAATGATCAATGTTTATAAAGGCATAAGGTTTTTGGTGACCGCCAATTTGATTGAGTGTAATGATTTCAAATATTTCATCCATTGTACCACATCCACCAGGCAGGACAATGAAAACATCTCCTTGATTTAAGAGTTCTTCTTTTCGTATATACATATCATCGACTAAGATAGTCTTTGTGAGGTGGGGATGGATAATTTCCTTGTTAGATAAGATGCTAGGCATAATACCAATAACCTCACCGCCTGCATTTAGGGTTGCATCCGCCAGTATACCCATGGTCCCCACCTTTGCGCCCCCATATAGAAGGGTATTATTACTTTTCGCAATGCGTCGTCCCAATTCTTCAGCTGCTTGTCTATAAATAGGATCCTTTGGCAAATTTGATCCAAGAAATACGGTAATATTCATAGTGTCTCCTTTATACATATTTAGTGTAACATAGAAATGTTTGAGGTGAAATTAATTTCATGTTAAGAATAGAGGATGTGTAGTATAATGTATTAGTTAAGTGAGGATGTGTTTACATGGATAATAGAAATAATGAAGAAATAAAGATAAAGTTAAAGCGTCATAAGTGGCCTGATGAAGTTGCGAAGGAAAAGAAGCAGCGTATAAGTAAGATTGTACTTGTGATTGCTATTCTCATTACTTTTGGGGTTGGATGGACCTTTGGTTCTGTATTTAACGGAGAAAGCTTGCTGGTTGCTCAAGATAGTAACGTAGCGCGTTTTGAACGCGTTTATAATCGCTTATTAAACTCATGGTATTTTGTGAATGACATGGAAGATCCTGAGAGTTTATTGATTGAAAATGCGATCAAGGGTATGTTAGATCGCAACGGTGACAAGCATACTAATTATATGACTCAAGAAGAGTCCCAAGATTTTACGACCTCCATTGATATGTCATTTGTGGGTATCGGTGTAAGTTATTATGCTCAGGAAAACTTAATTACCAGAGTATTTAAGGATTCCCCTGCAGAGAAAGCAGGTATTTTAGCAGGTGATGTGATTGAAGGAGTAGATGGGGTTTGGGTTAAAGATTTAAAAGAGAATGAAAGCATTCAGGATTTAATAATTGGACAGCCTGGTACTAAGGTGACCATTAATATTGATCGCCAAGGTAAAAAAATAAACTTAGAAGCGACACGTCAAGCGATTAATGCATTAACGTGGGGTGAAATGTTAGATGATAAAACGGCTTACTTGGAGATTTCTTCATTTGGTCAAGGATTGCACACCAGCACTGAAAACTATTTGAAGTTTTTTAAGGAGAAGAACGCGAAGAACTTAATTATAGATTTTAGAGATAATGGTGGTGGATATTTAGATGTTATTAATGCTTTAGCGGAGTTGTTCTTTGAAGAGGGGGATACCATCTATTATGAAGAATTCAAATCGGGTCAAAAGCAATCCTATGAAGTGAGTAATAGTAGAGCTTCGAACTATAAGTTTGATGATATTGTTGTGTTGGTCAATGAAAACACAGCCAGTGCCTCGGAAGTCTTCGCCTTGGCCCTACGCGATAACTTGGGGGCTAAGATTGTGGGGAACGTAACCTATGGTAAAGGAACGGTTCAAACACAGCTTCAGGATGGCATTGATAAGTCCTATTTAAAAGTTACAATTGCTAAGTGGTTCTCTCCAAAAGATGAGAGCATTCATGAAATTGGAATTACACCTGACTATCAAATTAAGTTAGCAGATATCTTCTATATGTCTGGTGATATTATCGGACCAGATGATATATACCGCTTTGATTCAGTCGATGATGCTGTGTCCTATGCGCAAAAATCCTTAAGTTTCTTGGGCTATCACAGTGAAAGAACCGATGGGTATTATGATGCCACTACGAAAACATCCCTGCTCAATTATAAGAAAGCATTGGGTTTAAAAGAAGATGATATTATTAATGAAGATATTATTAAGAAATTATACAGTAGTGTGATTAGAGAGTGGGCGACCAATAAAAAAGCTAATGACACGCAACTGGATAAAGCAATAGAGGTGGTAGGCAGTGACTCATAAGTTTGAATTAGTCTCTAATTTTGAACCCAAAGGGGATCAAATTAAAGCTATATCAGAATTAACACGCGGTATAGAAGAAGGTAAGAAAGAACAGGTTCTTTTAGGTGCAACCGGTACGGGAAAGACCTTCACTATTTCCCAGGTAATCGCTAAATTAAACCGACCTACTTTAGTTTTTGTGCATAATAAAACTTTGGCAGGGCAGTTATATTCTGAATTTAAGGAATTCTTTCCTAATAATCGGGTTGAATACTTTGTTTCAAACTTCGATTATTATCAACCAGAAGCCTACTTACCTGGAAGTGATACCTATATTGAAAAATCTTCAATGATTAATGAAGAACTGGATATGCTAAGACTATCAGCCCAAAACAGTATCCTTGAGCGTCGCGATACGATTGTAGTAGCATCCGTGGCTTGTATCTATGCATCCAGTGATCCGGCCTTTTATAAGGCTATGTTGTATACGATTCGTGTGGGTGAAGTCATGTCACGCGAGGATCTATTACGTGATTTAGTTGAGCGCCAATATAAACGAAATGATATGGAGCAATCGCGGGGTACTTTTAGAGTACGAGGCGATTCCATTGAAATTGTCCCAGGGCATAGTGATTCCTTTGTGATACGAGTAGAGTTTTTTGGTGATGAGATCGAACGAATTGTCGAGTTGGATAAAATCACCGGTCATATTAAGGAAGCTTACAAACTCTATCACTTATTCCCAGCCAATGAATATGCTCGTAACTTAGATCATATTAGAGCGGCGGCAGAGAATATTGAGAAAGAACTTCGGGAGCAATTGAGTTACTTTGAATCATCCCATAAACTTGTGGAGGAACAAAGATTGCGTCAGCGCACAGAATATGACTTGGAGTCCTTGCGTGAGTTTGGTATTTGTTCTGGAATTGAGAATTACTCCATGCATATTGACGGCAGAACACCAGAACAAAGACCGTTTACGTTGTTTGACTATTTCCCAGATGATTACTTATTTGTAGTGGATGAATCGCATGTATCTTTACCGCAAGTACGTGGGATGTATAATGGGGACCAAAGTCGTAAACGTACGTTAGTAGAATATGGATTTAGACTGCCCAGTGCTTTAAATAACAGGCCCATGCGGTTTGAAGAGTTTGAAAGTGTTCAGAACCAGACTATCTATGTCTCGGCAACACCTGGAGATTATGAGCTTGATAAAGTAGATAATAAAGTGGTCGAACAAATCATTCGGCCTACGGGTTTACTAGACCCTACCCTTGAGGTTAAACCGTCCAAAGGACAGATTGATGATATAGTTGATCAGATTCGTGATCGTCAGTCTAAGAATGAACGGGTTTTAATCACAACCTTAACCGTTAAGATGGCTGAGGAGTTAACCCATTATCTAATGGAGTTAGACATTAAAGTAGCCTATCTTCATCATGAAACTAAGACTTTAGAGCGGATTCAAATCCTTCGTGACTTGCGTTTAGGTAAGTATGATGTGGTAGTGGGTATTAACTTATTAAGAGAAGGGTTGGATTTACCAGAGGTTAGTTTAATCGCCATTATTGATGCCGATAAAGAAGGATTCCTTCGTTCTAAGCGCTCCTTAGTTCAAATTGTAGGACGGGCTGCCCGTAACGCTAATGGCCATGTTATTATGTATGCGGATAAGATCACAGATTCCATGCGTTATACCTTAGATGAAACAAAGCGTCGTCGTGATATTCAAAAGGCGTATAATGAAGCGCATGGTATTATTCCCAAAACTATTATTAAAGAGATTCGTGATGTTATTGCGGGTAAAGAAACAGCGGAGTTAACCAGTAGAATTCGTAAGGGACAAACTAAGGATAAGGCGGCGGTTGAAGAAGTATTGGATCGCCTTGATAAAGAAATGCGTGAAGCGGCCGCTATATTGGACTTTGAGCGTGCGGCCCAATTGCGTGATATTATCTTGGAGATTAAGTCTGAACGCCAATAAATACGATGAGTTTGTGTCTTGAGTATGATTTAGTATAAAAATGAAAGCGCATAAATTTTTCATAATTTTTATAGTCAAATTTGTGAAATCATGTTATAGTTAAAGAAGCAATAAGAGAAACGATCAAGTAATAACTATTTTGTTATGGATAGTTTACTTATTCTAGATTGGAGGAATTTTAAATGCAAACTGGAAAAGTTAAATTCTTTAACGCAGAAAAAGGTTTTGGTTTTATCATCGTTGACGAAACTAATGAAGAAGTATTTGTTCACTTCTCAGCAATTCAAACAGACGGCTTCAAAACTTTAGAAGAGAACCAAGCAGTATCTTTCGAGATCATGACTGGTGATCGTGGTAAGTTAGCGGCTAACGTTACACCACTATAATTCAATAAACTAGCAGATACCTGCTAGTTTTTTTAATGCACTTCACAACGGTTTTATAAGTAAGTATGATAAAATTTAGATGTAAGAAAAGAGGTGTTTTATATGCAAGAGCGCATTACACGTGTTATTCAGAATCATTTAATGTCTTGCCAAAACATTGGGAAGTATTTCTACATTCTACGGGGTTTTGACTACATTAAGGACCGTATAACGATCCCTTTGATTCACTATCATGAAAAACACCAAACTCGTGATGCTTTATATATTTTTGAGGAAGAATTGGATAATATTAAGATAGAGGATTATGATGACTATGAAATCATTAGCGTAACCTTTAACTTTTTTAAAGAAGGCCTCCTTCAAAAGGATAAGAGTTATGTGGAACTTAAACCTTTGAAATTTAAGGTTGATAAGGAACTTAACATCTTTAATACTATAAATCCACTCATTGGTGTCGTATCGGACTTAGATATGGATGATGCCGGTCGCTTTATATTTATGAATTCTGTTATTTAAGAGCCTTCGGGCTCTTTTTTACGATGTAAACATTAGTTGCGGATATTAAAACAAATATTGGTAGTGTGGTCTTGTTGAGATTATGTATAATAGGGTTAGTATAGGAGGGCATCCATTATGTCAATAGGTGAAAAAATAATTAAACTACGAAAAGAAAGAGGGTATTCTCAAGAAGACTTAGCTCGGGAAATAGAAGTAAGCCGTCAATCGATATCCAAATGGGAGTTGAATGAATCCAGTCCTGATGCAGAAAATTTGCTTAAACTTTCGAAGTTATTTGCGGTTAGTGTTGATTATCTATTGGATGAGACAAAAATTCATAGTTCTAATAATGCATCCAACTTCCTTGGTTTCATAAAGAGGCACTGGGCAAAAGTGGGGTATTACCTTGCGGCTACAGGGTTTATTGGGACAGTGATCATGTGGGTCTTAAATAATATGACGAAATCGATGTTTAATGATGCATGGATGGGCGATGTATTTCCCATGAGCAAACCCATTAAAAATCTTAGTGTCTTCACTTATATTCCACTTGCGGTAATGATAGTGGGGATTGTATTAATCATTTACGATCGAATTATTGCCAGGAAATATCACAAATAAAAGGGCTCTTGCCCTTTTTTGTTTTTATATGGGAGCGATTCACTATACTATATACAAACTCTTAATTATGATATAATATCACAAGATTTGGAGGCGTAAATGGAAAAAGATAAAATTATTATAAAAGGTGCAAAAGTTAATAATCTTAAGAATATTGATTTAGAAATACCGCGCGATAAGCTGGTTATTATGACTGGATTATCTGGTTCGGGTAAAACATCGCTAGCTTTTGATACGATCTATGCGGAAGGGCAACGCCGTTATGTTGAATCACTAAGTTCCTATGCGCGCCAGTTCTTAGGTAATATGGAGAAACCCGATGTTGAGTTGATTGAAGGTTTATCTCCGGCTATTGCCATTGATCAAAAAACCACTAGCAATAACCCGCGTTCAACAGTTGGTACCGTAACGGAGATATACGACTATCTTCGTTTATTGTATGCCCGCGTAGGAACGCCCTATTGTCCGATTCATAATATTGAAATTAGTTCTCAGTCTGTTAAGCAAATTGTGGATAAAATCATGGAGTATGAAGAGGGAAGCCGCTTAGAATTATTGGCGCCGCTGGTGCGGGGTCAAAAGGGTGAGCACCAAAGTTTACTAGAGTCCTTACGAAAAGAAGGATTTCTTCGTGTATATATTGATGGCTCGCTATTATTGCTAGAAGATGAAATTAAATTAGAGAAGAATAAAAAACATGATATTGCGGTCGTTGTTGATAGAATTGTAAAGCGCGACGATTCACAGTTTAGAATAAGCGATTCAGTAGAGGTGGCTCTTAAACAAAGCGATGGCTTACTGGAAGTTAAGCATGGTAATGAATCACGCTTATTTTCTAATAAGTTTGCTTGTCCCTATTGTGGCTTTAGTATTCCACATATTGAGCCGCGTTTATTTTCTTTTAATGCGCCTTTGGGTGCTTGTAGCACCTGTAATGGATTGGGGATTACACAATCTGTTGATGAAGCCTTACTAATTGAAGATGAGAATCTTACAATTGCAGAAGGGGCGATTCGTTATTTCAAAAATACTAAATTATCACAAAATATTGAGTGGCAAACTTTTGAAAGTTTAATGGAATATGCCAAAGTTGATATCGATACTGTTTGGAAGAAGATACCTAAGAAAAAACGCGATATATTATTATACGGTACAACAGAAGAAGTCCAATATACGATTCATACGCGCTCAGGTAATACATTGCGCAAGCGGGGAATTATGGAAGGGATCGCATCGCGCATTGAACGATTGCACCAAGAAACCTCGAGCACTCATACGCGTGAGTGGTATTCTAGTTTCATTGCGGATTCTGTATGTCATAGTTGCAACGGAACGCGTTTGAATGAACAGGCTCGTGCTATTAGAATTGCTGATAAAAATCTACCAGAATTCACGGCACAATCTATTGAAAAAGCATTGGTTTTCATGGACACGTTAAAATTAGATCCAATGAAAGCCCAAATAGCCAGCTTAGTAACAAAAGAAATAGTATCCAGATTGCAGTTTTTGAAGAATGTTGGTTTAGAATACTTGACCCTCGATCGAATGGCAGGTAGTTTGTCTGGAGGGGAAGCGCAACGTATTCGACTTGCGACACAAATAGGATCGCGGCTTACCGGTGTACTTTATGTACTGGATGAGCCTTCGATTGGCTTGCACCAAAGAGATAATGCGAAGTTGATTATGACCTTAAAGAGCATGCGCGATTTAGGAAATACATTAATTGTCGTGGAGCATGATGAAGAAACAATGGAAGAAAGCGATTGGATTGTTGATATTGGTCCAGGAGCTGGAAATCAAGGGGGAGAAGTCGTCGTCAGCGGTCCTTTGGAGGTAGTAAAAGCTTGTGAAAACTCCATAACGGGTCAGTATTTAAGTGGCCGACGCAAGATTGAAGTTCCCAAAGTACGCCGCGAAGGTAATGGCAAGACTTTGAAGATTATCAAAGCAAGCGAGAATAATCTGAAGGATATTGATGTTGAAATTCCTTTAGGTAAGTTTGTGGCGGTTACCGGTGTCAGTGGTAGTGGTAAGTCAACGTTGGTGAATGAAGTATTAAGTAAGAGTATTTACCAAACCTTAGGACGTCAACGAATAAAACCCGGGAAACATAAGCGTATCAATGGTTTAAATAATATTGATAAGTTAATCACGATTGATCAAAATCCCATTGGTAGAACCCCGCGTTCTAACCCGGCTACGTATACCGGTGTCTTTGATGAAATTCGCGAGTTGTTTGCGCGTACCACAGAAGCGAAGATGCGTGGATATGAAAAGGGAAGATTCTCATTCAATGTAAGTGGGGGTCGCTG
Source organism: uncultured Erysipelothrix sp. (assembly GCA_964461405.1). Lineage (GTDB taxonomy): Bacteria > Bacillota_I > Bacilli_A > Erysipelotrichales > Erysipelotrichaceae > Erysipelothrix. The sequence continues at coordinate 959 of CAYWUU010000026.1, read as the reverse complement.
TGAAGTATGTAAAGGGGATGGAGTTAAACGCATCTCAATGCACTTCTTGCCCGATGTATATGTTAAGTGTACAGAATGCAATGGTAAACGTTATAATGACGAAACATTATTTGTGACTTATAAAGAAAAGAATATATTTGATATACTAGATATGACTATTGATGAGGCGTATGATTTCTTTAGTGCAATTCCTAAGATTGAAAAGGGATTAAAGACCCTTAAGGAAGTAGGGTTGGGCTATATAAAGGTTGGACAAAGTGCCACAACCTTATCAGGGGGCGAAGCACAACGTGTTAAGTTAGCCAGTGAGCTACAACGTCCCTCAACAGGCAAGACCTTATTTGTGTTGGATGAGCCTACGACTGGGTTACATAGTTATGATGTTGAAAAGTTGATTGCCGTTCTAAATAAAATTGTGGATAATGGCGACACCGTCTTAGTAATTGAACATAATTTGGATGTGATTAAGTCCTGTGATCATGTAATAGATCTAGGACCTGAAGGCGGAGAGCATGGTGGAAATGTTATTGCGGTTGGTACACCTGAAGCGATAGCGAAAGTAGACGTAAGTTACACAGGACAGTATTTAAAGAAAGTACTATAGGAGGCTTATATGGAAAGAAAGACTTGTACCGTTAGACAATTAGTTGAACATTTTGGGTATACCCAAGTTGTGGGTGATGAAGCGTCCCTTGAGAGAACTATTAGTATTCCCAATACTTCTAGACCCGGGCTTGAGTTGACAGGATTTACCGACCACGTGGAGGCCAAGCGTATTGTTTTGATTGGTAATAAAGAAACGGCCTATATTGAAACCGTGTCAAAGGAAGATCTTGATACGCGTTTTGATTTTATTACTGATGATAGAACGCCCATGATTCTTATTACCTCAAATAATAAGATTCATCCTAAGTTAATTGCGATTGCGAAAGAAAAGAACTTTCCAATCTTTACAACAG
>CAYWUU010000025.1:0-11060 GCA_964461405.1 uncultured Erysipelothrix sp. | reverse complement strand
TTTTGTAGTATAATACAAGATAACATAGGGAAATGGCTGTGTTATAAAGTGAGGTAGTGAGGATGAATTATTCAGCTTTAATTTTAGCAGCAGGGAAGCATGCTGGTGAGGGTTTAAGTTATCAGAAGGCTTTGGCTGAGATTGAAAAGGGTAAGAGTGTATTAGATAAGTCTGTATCTATATTCTTGGATGACCCTAAGTGTGTTCAGATAGTGATTGTGACGAATTCAGCGGACATTTTGGAGATCGTTCAGTCACACAAGTATGGCAAGATTGTGCATGTTAAGGGCGGTAGTACGCGTCGTGAGAGCGTGTTAGTGGGTCTTACGGCTGTATCTGAGGATGTGGTGCTTATTCATGATGGTGTGCGTCCTTGGGTGCGTCAGAAGTATATTGATAGGGTAATGGAGAAGATGAAGACAGAGTTGGCGTGTGTCTTAGCTATTAAACCTATTGGATCATTATTAGAAGTAGAAAATGGCTATGTGAAGGATCACGTGGGTAAGATGTACTATCAAACCCAAACGCCACAAGCCTATAAGACATCATTTATTCTAAAGTGTTATATGCATGCGGAACGTTTAGGCTTAGATGTGCTCGATGATGCTGAGTTGGTGAAACGCGTCTCCGATGAGAAGATTGCGGTTGTTGAAGGGGATCATCGTAACGCACGATATATTATGAAGGAACAATAATATGGATAGTTTTATTCGCTATGAGGATACATTATTACTCGAATACAATCGCGAACAGGATTACTACTGGATATCCTATGATAGTGGGACTTCCTTTCCGTATGAATTATATGAATATGTAAGTGTAGAAGGTATTGAACACTATATTATCTATCTGGAAGATAAGAATGATATACCAACTGAAAGCAAAGATGTATGGATTGCCTTAGATGAAGTACTTAAGTTTGTGGAAAATTATAAATCTACCACAGAAGAAGGTAAGGCAAAGATGCGTGATTTACAGATTATATTAGAGAAAGTTTTGAAAGAATTATAGATCAAGAAATGTGGGTAAAGATTCATGCTAAAGTTTCTTAAGAACAGTTTAAAACTGATTATAGTCCTCGTGTTTTTTTACCTTTTAATAACATGGACCCTTGAATATGGTTTGTGGGTGGCCCTTAATCGTTTAAGTGTAATCGTGATTATTGGGTTTGTGGTCGTGCTCATATTTATAGTTAGTTATCTATTTGGAATCTAAGTATTAGGGAGATAGTTGAGACTGTCTCTTTTTATTTAGGAATCATTAGTTTAAGTGTGTATTTATAAATAATGACGAAGTTTGGTAAATTGTTTACAATGGTCGCGGCATTTGGTATAATCTTAGAGCGAATAAAGAAGTTTATTCCTTGGCAGCAATGCCCATTAGACCAGAAGGAGGTGTACAAATGAGAAAATATGAGCTTATGTACATCGTAAAACCACACTTGGAGGAAGAAGCACGTAATGTCCTAATTGAGGAACTACATGCTATCCTAACAAACAATGGTGCTACTTTAGAAAAAGTAGACGAGTGGGGATTACGAGATTTAGCTTATGAAATTGACCATATCACTAAAGGTTATTATGTTGTAACAACATTTAACTCAGGCGATGAAGCTATAAATGAGTTTGGTCGTTTAGCACGTATTAATCGTGATGTAATTCGTCATATGATTGTTAAATTAGACGAAGAAAACTAAGAGGTGAAATTATGATTAATCGTACTGTATTAGTGGGTCGCATTACGCGTGATCCTGAGGTGAAAAAAACTCAAACTGGAGTGTCTGTAGTTAGTTTTACACTAGCTGTTAATCGTCCATTTAAAACTCAAGATAATCAACAGGATGCCGACTTCATTAACTGTGTTGCTTGGCGGAATTCTGCAGATTTTCTTGGGAATTACATTAAGAAGGGTGCACTGTTAGGGGTTGAAGGTAGAATTCAATCTCGTACCTATGAAGATCAGACGGGTCGTACTGTCTATGTTCAGGAAGTAGTGTGTGATACCGTTCAATCACTTGAATCTCGTGCTCAACGTGAAGCAAGCCAAGGGTATCAACAAGCGGGTGGTTATACACCGGATGTTGCCCCAAGCTTTACGCAACCATCGCATGCTAATGAAAGCGATGAGCCCTTATTGGACATTACAACGGATGACCTTCCATTTTAATTTAAGAAAAGGAGACCGTTATGTCATATAGAAAATTCCGTGGTCCTAGAAAGAAAGTATGTTATTTTACTAAAAACAACATCAAGTATATCGACTACAAAGATACTGAACTTCTAAAGCGTTTTATTAGTTCAAATGGTAAAATTATTCCTAGACGTGTAACAGGTACACGTGCTGTGTATCAACGTCAATTGGCTACCGCTATCAAGCGCGCTCGTCAAATGGCTTTAATTCCATACGTATCAGAAAATTAATTCAAAAGCCTCTCTTTTTTAGAGAGGTTTTATTTTTAGGAGGATTGTATGAATCGTAATACACGATCAATTACACAAGGCGCACTTACGGCGGCTTTAAGTGTGATCACAGTTTTATTTGATCGCCTTGTGGGAGGCTTTATAATGCCTTTTTTACCACTTCCTTTAATTGTATATGGAGCTTACCATACTCTCAATGAAACAATACTATCTTATGTGGTAACGGTATTATTAGTCGCCATAGTACCCGGAAGTCTACCAACCACTATATTAATGTTGATGTATGGTTTGATTGCCATAGTCTACTTGATGATTGTTAAGATGAAGATAGGTAACTTTTATAAATTTTGCTTATTAACCTTGGGCGTTAGTGTTGTTTATGGTGTTATGATTGTAAATTTTGGTGCTTTCTTTGGTTTAACGTATGATATGGCTTTTGCTGAAGCAGGTGCAATGTTGAAATTTGTTGGAATAGAAAACGAAAGTATAGTGAAAAATGTAGTTTATCTGACAATTTTTAGTACAATAATACTAGAAACAATTATTATTTCTATATCTGCAAAGTTTTTACTGATGCGAATTGGCGTCCATAGAAACAAAGAATAAACTGTGATAAAATAGGAGTATTAGGGGGTCTTTTATGTTAGATAAATTCGAAAAGTATAAGACGCGTTTAATAGGAATCGGTGTATTGGAGCTCGTCGTGCTCCTTGTTTTTCATGTGTTCATAGAAAAATATTTGTTTGTGGTACAGTATTTACTTATTTTAGTTAATTTATTACTTATATTTGTGATTTTCGCAGGCTCACTTAAACTCTATCAAGAGCGCGTCTTACGCGTATCACGCGTCTTAGGACGCGAATCTGGAGAAATGTTTGCGTTTGGTCGATTAGGAGTTCTAACCTATGATGAGGATGGAACCATTTCATGGATGAGTGAGTTATTCGATGACTATGACCTAAATCATATTGGTGAAAATATTAATGACGTATTTCCCATGGTCAAACCCATTATGCGCGATAGTAAAGTGTCGCAACTGGTACATATTGGCGATGTGATCTTTGAAGTCTCGCAGTTATCCTCCAAGGGTGTCTTGGCATTTCAAGAGAAAACTGAAGTTGGGGAACTCAAAGGTAAGATAGAGTCATCCAGTGTTGTTTTGGGGTTTGCGCATTTAGATAACTATGAAGAAACGACAGCGTATGAAGAAGAGCAAACCATTGCGAATATTGATATGAATATTCGACAAGTGTTTGTGGATTGGGCCACTGAGAATGCCATGCTTGTACGAAGACTGCGCCCAGACCGGTATCTATTATTATTAAACGAGGAAATATATCAAAGAATAAACAAAGAACGCTTTGAGATTATTAATACGATTCGTAAAGAAGCCAGGGATTTAGATAGCAATATTACCTTATCATTGGCCTTTGCGCGTAAAAGTGATAACTATCGTGAGTTAGAAGAGATGGCTAATAAAGCCTTGGAACTGGCTCAAAGTCGCGGAGGTGACCAAGCGGCTATTAATACAAAAGCAGAAGCAATGCGCTACTTTGGGGGAAGTGTTGAAACCATTGAAAAGCGTTCTAAAGTGCGCGTGCGCTTAGTAGCTCAAAACCTTGGAGAATTAATCAGTCAAAGTACGAAAGTATTAATTCTAGGCCATCAAATGATGGACTTTGACTGCATGGGTAGTGCTTTGGGTTTGGATGCCATCACAAAAGTATATGGCGTAGATTCCTATATAATCCTTAAAGAGGGCGATATAGAAAGCAAGTTAAACGAAACCATTTCCGAGAAGCGCGAGGAGTTAATGAAGCACCATCAGTTTATTACACCTGAAGAGGCTCTAAATTTATGTGATGAAACGGCTTTATTGGTGATGGTGGATCATCACAATACCCAACAATCGCAAGTGCCAAAACTTATTGAACGGGCTAATAATATTGTGGTCATTGATCACCACAGACGCACAGGGGAGTTTACCTTTAAGCCTAAGATCAATTATATTGAGGCCTCAGCCTCAAGTGCAAGTGAATTGATGGTGGAGTTATTACCGTATCATAAGCATAATGTGGGGATATCTGCTTTAGCAGCAACCATCATGTATACGGGGGTACTGGTAGATACGAATCGATTTAGAAACAGAACGGGAAGTCGTACTTTTGAGGCGGTTTCAGTTTTGCGTAAGTATGGAGCTGACTTAGTAAAAGTTGAAGATATGTTGCGGGATGAGTATGAAGACTTTGAGTTAAAAAATAAGGTCTTAAGTGGGTCGGAGCAATTCAATCAAGGCTATATTATTGCGTCCTATAAAGAAGGGGAACTAAGTCGTACGCTTATGTCTCAAGTTGCCGATGAAATTTTAGAAGTTAGAAATGTGGAGGCTTCGTTTGTGGTTTCCTTTGTGCGAGAAGATACAATTGCGATCTCTGCCCGCAGTAAAGGGGATTTAAATGTACAGCGTGTTATGGAGTTAATGGGAGGGGGCGGTCACTTTACAGGGGCTGCTACACAAATTGTCGGTCTTACCATTAATGAAGTAGTTGAGATGTTGAAGAAGTCTATTAATCAAGTTAAAGAAGAGGTGGAATAAGATGAAAGTTATTTTATTACAAGATGTTAAGAAAATTGGAAAGAAAGATCAAATTGTGAATGTTGCGGATGGATATGCGCGTAACTATTTGATTCCCAATAAGTTGGCAGTATTGGCCAGTGGAAAAGGTCGTGAGATCTTAGAAGATGAGAAGAAAGATCGTCAGTTAGAACATGAGAAGAATCGTGAAGAAGCCATGGAGCTTGCGAAGCGATTGGAGAAGATTACATTACGATTTGATGTTAAGACGGGTAAGGACGGGCGTGTATTTGGTTCGGTATCAACGAAGCAAATTGAAGAACGCATGCGCCGCGAACATAATATTAAAATTGATAAGCGTAAGTTCAAAAGTAATCATGCTATTACAATGTTAGGATATAGTACAGTTGAAGTACTTATTTATGATGATGTTTACGGATCGTTTAAAGTTTTATTAGCAGAAAACAATTAAGGAGTTAAATATGAAGCAGTTACCTCAAAGTATCGAAGCCGAAGTGGCGCTACTGGGTGCGTTATTAGTCTATCCAGAGATTGGGCTGTCACTTCCGCAATATGGTTTGGAACCGCGTGATTTTTATAAACGCGAGCACCAAATCCTTTTTGACAATATGAATCAACTGGTCGTGGAGCATCAAACACTGGATGTTAATACGATTGTACCTAAGTTAGATTCAAACAAAGTATTAGATACCATTGGGGGTTTGGTTTACCTTTCGGAATTAACCAACGGTTCAGGAACGCCCTCAAGTTTTAATTACTATGTGGATGTAGTCTTAGAGAAATCACAAAAACGAAACTTAATTGAAGCCACTCAAATTATTACTGAAAATAGTTTTGACTCAGCGGCTGATGTTGAAGAACTGTTGGAGAAAGCAGAACGGAGTATTAAGCAAATTGCTCTAAGCCGGCGAACAGAAGCCATGCAATCTGCTGAAGAAGTGGTTACGGAAGTACACCGTCAGATGAAAGAAAATAAAAGTGGACAAAGGGTAACAGGGTTGCACACAGGTTTTGATGATTTTGATAATCTTACCAGTGGCTTACAACGGGGTGACTTAATCATTTTGGCAGCGCGTCCCTCTGTTGGTAAGACGGCTTTTGCGCTTAATTTGGCTTTAAATGTCAGTAAGATGAATAAGAATGCGCAAGCTACAGCCGCCATATTCTCCCTTGAAATGCCCGCTACGCATTTGATGATGCGTATGTTGGCAGCTCAGTCGGGTGTAGAAGGAAATAAACTACGAACCTCAAATCTAACCAACGATGAATGGGGTAGTGTTAACCAAGCGGTTGTTCATTTGAAAGATAGAAATATATTTATTGATGATTCCTCAACTATAACCATGCCAGAAATTTATGCGAAATGCCGTAGATTAAGGGAAGAACAAGGTTTGGATATTGTGGTTATTGACTATATTCAGTTAATCTCAAGTAAAGGCTCTAAAGAGTCACGGCAATTAGAGGTGTCTGAGATTTCGCGTAGTCTTAAGCAATTAGCGCGTGATATGGATGTGCCGGTTGTGGCATTATCACAGTTATCGCGTGTGGTTGAAGCCCGTGGGGGTGCACCGCAGTTAAGTGACTTACGTGAATCAGGATCGCTTGAGCAAGATGCAGATATCGTTATGTTCTTGGCGCGTCATTTAACTAAAGAAGAAGAAGACGCGGCGAAAAAGAAAGATTTAGAAGAGGGTGGATCGGTTCACAACAATGATCGCATGATACATTTACTAGTTCGTAAGCATAGAAACGGGGGGTTGGGCAATATTGCGTTGAAGTTTAACGGAAATATTAACCGATTCTACTCAACAGTAGATGATTCGGGGGCCAGTGAGTATTAATGAAGTTTTATATGTTAGCAAGTGGGTCAAAGGGCAATGCATTTGTGCTTGATACCCACGACCAAAAGATATTGATTGATTGCGGAACTACGCGCCGATATCTAAATGAGGCCTTTGAGCAAATTGGTTATGATAAAGATATGTTTGATAATATCTTGATCACCCATAACCATAGCGACCATATCAGTCAAATAAGAATGTTTAAAGATCACCCTAATGTGTATAGTCCTGAGGCGTTGGTAATCAATCACACTTTAGTTCAACCGTATGTTGCGTTGAACTTTGGTAGTGTAAGGGTCTTACCCTTAGCCACATCCCATGATGCGGATGTATCCGTTGGTTATGTGATTGAAGCCAGCGGTAAGAAACTGGTGTATATGACAGATACAGGCTATGTACGGGATAGTGATTTAGAATATATGATGAATGCGGATTTGATTGTGATTGAAAGCAATCATGACCCTCATTTATTGATGAATACCAAAAGGCCCTATATGACAAAACAGCGTATTTTGTCCGATTATGGGCACTTATCAAATGATGAAGCCGGTAGAGTGTTAAGTAAGATTGTATCCGATCGCACTCAAGACGTAATTTTGGCGCATTTAAGTGGTGAAGCCAATAACGAAGCGTTGGCACTTGAAACGGTATCTAAGTATTTAAATGGATATAAAGGTAGGTTGCGCGCTGCGCGACAGTTTGAGATTATTTCAGGAGAGCTAAGTATTAAGGGAGTGAGTGATTAATGAATAGTAAAATGAATATTAAACAAGGAATTGCTCTTTTAGTAGCAGCAGGACTCAGTGTTTTTATGGGCTATTTCTTAACTCCAAAGCCTATTAATATCGGTGAAGTTCAGGCATTAACCAGTGTTGAGAATGCGATTATTGAACAAGAAGTAGTCAGTACCCTAGAAGTTCCTAAGACATTATATAAGCTATATTATAAGAATAACTTGGTGGGTCATATTATTGATAGGGAGTATATCGAAGGTAAACTTCAAGATGTCTATAACACAGAGTATTCTGAGTCGTTTCCAGATACTATTTTGGGATTTCATGAAGATTTATTTATTAGTGAAGCGATGAGTTATAGTAATTATGAAAAAAAGGATTCTGAGATTTTTGATTATATTTATAGTAATGATTTAGTTGCGATTAATGTTCCTAAGATTGAATTTACCAATGGGGATGTTATTTATGTTAAGAATATTGCGGATTTCCATAGTGCAAGGGAGCTTTTTATTAAAAGTTATATCCCTGATAAGACCTATGATTTATTGAAAGATAAGAAGACGGTTCCTTCTTTAAAGCGTTATGGGGAACAGGCTGTTGATTTTAAAGTGCTTGAGTCGGTTAAAACAACTACAGGCTATGCATCCATTGGTAATATTTTATTGGATGAAGTCTCTGTTTTAAATCATTTAACGTTTGGTCCAGAACCAAAATACCAATCATATACTGTTAAAGAATTCGATATGATTGAAGGGATTGCGTATTTACATTCAATTTCCGTTAACCAACTCATGGTAATGAATCAAGATGTTATTAAAGAGAGTAATCAGGTATTGGCACCAGGGACAAAACTAAACGTAACGGAGTTTAATTCGCCCTTTACTGTTCGAGTTACTAATGAGCGGTATGTTGAAGAGGTCATTAAGGCTCCGGAGCCAGTCTATCAAAAGGATCCAACCTTACGTGAGGGTCTCACAAAAGTAAAAGTACAGGAACAAAACGGTCTGCGGGATGTTCGATATGAAGACGTTTATGAAAATGACCAGCCTTATTCTTCAGTTGAGAAATCATCGACGGTAACTAAGTCCCCAGTTCAAGGGGTCATCTTGGTTGGAACGTATGTTGAACCATCTATTGGTAGTGGTAACTGGATATGGCCCATGCGTAATGCGCGTGTTTCTTGTGGTTGGGGATGTTATGCAGGACATAGGGCTGTTGATATTCAGTCTCGTACTAATAGAGGTTATGGACCTATCTACGCCATTGATAGAGGGAAAGTTCAAAAGAAAGGCTATACATCCGCAAAAGGTTATTTCATTGAAATTAACCACGGAAATGGATTTGTGTCTGAGTATTTCCATATGAACTCCCATGGCTATCCAGCCGTTGGTGCCACAGTAAAACGTGGTGAACAGATTGGATATGTAGGTATGACAGGTAGAACTACAGGCCCACACGTGCACTTGTTGATGCGTTATAAAGGAAGTCCTGTGAATCCATGTCGCTATATTGGATGTTAGGAGCGTAAAATGAAAAAATTGATAGCTATATTATTAGTTTTGTTACTGGGAACTAATATTTACTTGGCGGCTGAAGTTAAGAAACTAAAGTCGGTTGAAAATAAGAATATTATTAAAGAAGTTATTGAAACGGATATTACAAAGGTAGTTGATGCAGTTGAAGATAAAGTAGTGAGTGTTATTAATTACAATAATAACCGCCAAATAGGATCAGGATCGGGTGTTATCTATAAAGTAGAAGGCGATACAGTGTATATTATTACGAATCATCATGTTATTGATGGTGGTAATAATGTTGAGGTCTCTTTCTCAAGTGGTGAAAGTGTAAAAGCACGCGTTATTGGATCGGATACATATTCTGATTTGGCTTTACTTGAATTAAAGAGTAAGAATAGAACGCCCTTTAAGTTAGGGGACTCCTCTAGCATTAAAGTGGGTGAGTTTGTGTTGGCCATGGGGAGTCCTCTTGGTATAGAATTTGCGAACTCTACTACCTTGGGTATTATCTCGGGTAAGGAACGCTCTTTAGCAGTTGATGTGAGTGGCGATGGCCGTGCGGATTGGGATATGAAAGTTATTCAAACCGATGCTGCTATTAATCCTGGTAATAGTGGGGGCGCGCTAGTTAATACACGGGGGGAACTCATTGGTATTAATTCCCTTAAGATTAGTAAATCTGAGGTGGAAGGGATGGGCTTTGCGATTCCAATTAATGAAGTAATCCCAATTATCGAGCAAATTGAAAAAGAAGGATCGGTTAGATATCCAATCGTAGGTATTTCTTCGGTATCTATTGAAGATATGAATGATTACCAAAAAGAATACTATAGTATTGGGGATGTGGAATATGGTATTTTCATTGCGGAAGTGATAAAAGGGTCTCCGGCTGAGAAGGGTGGTATTTTAGCGGGTGATATCATTACGCGTTTTGATGGCACAGAGGTTAAAGCGTTTAAGGAGTTTCGAAAAATACTTTATGGAAAGCGTCCTGGCGATACGGTGGTATTTGAGGTGTTGCGTGATGATAAGACGGTAAGTATTGAGGTGACCTTGGATTGATTAAGGTTGTTGCTATTGGTAAGATAAAAGAAAAAAGTATGCAGGATATGATTGCGGAGTATGCTAAGCGGATGAAGTCTGTTCATCCCCTTAAGGTCGTTGAGTTGTCAAATTCAATTAAAACTGAGGTGGCTGAAATCGTTAAGGATGAGAGCACTCGGATCTTAGACCAGATTGATTCTAAGGACTATGTAATTCTCTTGGACTTAAGAGGAAAGGACATTAGTTCAGTAGATTTAAGCAATAAAATTGATTCTGTGGTACAATTGTCAAGACCATTAGTGTTTGTGATAGGTGGATCGCATGGTGTTGATGAGGATGTAGTTTCTCGCAGTAACTTTATGTGGCGCCTATCTAAGCTAACATTTCCACACCAATTAGTTCGAATTTTGCTGTTTGAACAGATATATCGGGCGTTTATGATAAAAAAGAACCATCCCTATCATAAATAGTGGCATTGTATGGCATTAAGTGGTAAAATATTATAAACTATAAGTGTAATAGGAGGAGAATAAAATGAAAGATTTTAATGCGTTAGTTGTTGACCCAGTTGGTTTGCACGCACGTCCTGCGACAGTAGCTGTAAATGCAGCGAGTAAATTTAAGAGTGAAATTAAACTGACATATAAAGGACGTTCTGTAAATATGAAGTCAATTATGGGAGTTATGTCATTGGGTATTCCAACTCAATCTGAAATTACGATTAGTGCTGAAGGTGAAGATGAAGAAGCCGCAGTAGCAACTATCGAAGATGTACTAAGAACTCAAAAAGTTATTGCTTAATAACATTACTTAGTAAACTTTTAAAGTGGAAGGCTTTCGTCTTCTACTTTTTTTATGAGGAGGTTAATATGGAATCGTTGAAACGATGGGAAATGCTTGGAGAAAGC
>CAYWUU010000024.1:0-11132 GCA_964461405.1 uncultured Erysipelothrix sp. | reverse complement strand
ATTTACGAGGGTCAAATCCTTTACCTTCAAGGTCCTTACCTTCTTCAATATACTTACGAGTAGCTGCTGCAAATACTAATTGTAATTCAGTGTTAACGTTAATCTTAGCAACACCTAATTCGATCGCTTTATTGATTTGATCAACTGGAATACCAGTTCCACCGTGTAATACCAATGGAATTTGATTTGTAATATCTTGGATTGCTCCTAAAACATCAAAATCCAAACCAGCCCAGTTTGCTGGATACTTACCGTGGATATTACCAATACCCGCTGCTAAGAAGTCGATGCCTGTGTCCGCTAATACTTTACATTCTTGAGGATCCGCTAATTCACCAACACCGATGATACCATCTTCCTCACCACCAATTGAACCTACTTCAGCTTCAACTGATACACCATGCTCATGAGCATATGCTACGATTTCTTTTGTTTTTGCTAAGTTCTCTTCAAACTCATAATGAGAACCATCAAACATTACAGATGTCCAACCTGCTTCGATTGCTTTCTTAGCACCTTCGAAACTACCGTGGTCTAAGTGAAGCGCAACTGGAACTGTAATTCCCATGTCTGCAACTAAACCTTCAACCATTTTGAATACCGTAACAAATCCACCCATATACTTAACTGCACCTTCAGATACTCCTAATAAAACTGGAGAGTTTTCTTCCTGTGCACTCTCTAAGATTGCTTGAGTCCACTCCAAGTTATTAATGTTAAATGCACCTACTGCATAATGACCTTTACGAGCTGCCTCTAAGATACCTTTTGCTGATACTAATGCCATACCAAATCCTCCTTATTGATTTTCTCTCTTATATTTTACCCCTTTTACAAAAAAATGCAAAGTCTAAGTGATAAAATGCACAACAATAATTAAAAAGGGCCAATCTAAGCCCTTTCAGTTATTAATCTTCGTCAACTAGATCCTCTTCTTCATCGTAATCATCATAATCCATTGCTAACTCAGGATCAATTTTAAGTGTATCTTCCGCATAACGCTCCCGAAGATCCCATTGATTTTTTTCCAGTGAAATAAAGCGCACATCCAACATTAATGCATTATAAAATGATGCAATTTTACGGTTCGCCAATTCTTCACTAAAACCCACTTCATCACTTACTTCTTTCCACAACTTATTGAAATAAACTTCCTTACGCTTCTTCTTCAAATTTTGAAATGCTACATCAGTTAATGATTTCCCTGCCATATTGACTCCTCCTTAATCCACTTACATTCATAGCGATGTATGTCCTTAACATCCCCTTGTAATAAAACATAATCAACACTTACCCCCTGTGTACTACGCTCTATAGATATTACTTCAATATCAAAGCGAAGCTCACCTTCTTCAGAAACTATATATAGTTTACTGGGTTTTTGTTGATGGAATATTGCATGTGTTGTCCAAGTATCCTCACGTTTAAACTGAACCCAACTTTCACTTATATCAAGAACCATCAAAGCGCCGGTTTCTTCTTTATAAGCTATTCGATTAATTCCACCTAAATCAATAAACGTTGCCTGATGATCTATATGACGAATTACTTCATCATTAGATGTATGTGTTGCTGTTACCTTAACTAAAATTACAATCACCTCAATATTACTCCTTGAATTATATGCAAAACATACATAATGTCAAGGGTTTAACTTAATTTTCCTAGATGTTTCACATGATGTACTAATTTGTACAAATATATCATGATTGTTATCCTATTATAAAGGTAAATTCCCCACTGTACAAGTACAATTATTTTCCATATAAAAAGAGCGTTTGTACGTTAATACAAACCCTCTTTTAACTATCTATTGGCTAAGTAAGTTTCAATCTCATCCACAGTTCTAAGAATCTGCGGCGCTAAATCCACATTACCCGTTTCTGTAATCAACAGATCCGTTTCAATCCGAATACCAATACCTTCCTGTGCAATATATAAGCCCGGTTCATTGGTAATCACATTACCGGGTTCAAGTTTATGATCGCGACTAATCCAAACATCGTGAGTATCCAAGCCTAGCGAGTGACCAACACCATGGTAGTAATATTGTGAAACATCTTCACTGCGCTCAATTAAACCCAACTCCTTACAGCCTTGTGCTAGTTTCTCCTTAGCCAACTCATTTAAGTCAATTAAAGTAATACCCGGTCTAGCGGCCGCATTAATTGCTTCAAAAGTATCCAAGACTACATTATAGACCGCCTTTTGGCGATCCGTAAACTTACCATTTATCGGATAGGTTCTAGAAATATCAGCGCCATAGCCCTTGATAGCAGAGCCCAGGTCAACTAAAACCAACTCCCCATCTACTAACTCACGATTATTATCTTCGTAATGCAAAACGGTTGCTTGAGCCCCTGAAGCCATGATGGTACTAAATTGCAATTGACCATGATTCCTCTTTGTCTCATACTCAAATCGCGCAGCCATATCATTTTCATTATTCCCCGGTTTCATTTCCTCTAGCATCGCTTCAATGGATTGATGCGTAAGTTCAATACCTTTTTTAATAGCCTCAACCTCTTCAGGAAACTTAACCATACGCGCCCGCACAAAAATCTCCTGAACATCAATGACTCTTTGAATCCCCACATAATCCGCCATACTAAGGGCCGATCCATAGGCTTCCTCGGTAAAGTTCTTTTGATCCAAATCAAGCCCAATACGCGTTTTGCGTTCCAAGACTTTATTTAAGTACGCATCAAATGATTCAAAATAACGAACATCCTTGATACCCGAGATATCCTGCGCTTCATGATCACGCATATAATGACCTACCCACTTCTCTTGCGTTTCATCTACATCACGCAAAAATAAGATCTCTTTGTCATTATCAAAAACCAATACCGCTCCCGGTTCTTCAATACCCGTAGCGTAGAAAAAGTTTCGATTCGCACTAAAGGGATAGTCACTATCGGCACTTCTTCGAACGCCTACCCCACTAAAAATAAACGTTACAGTGTGAACAGGCAAATGTTCTCTAATATTTTTTCGTATTTTAATATATGTATCTTTATTCATAATCTTCCTATCTAAAGGCCTTTTGGAAAGAATACTTTACGATCTTCTTTCTCCTCACCTTGCACAAAACCCTTAACAACTGTCGATGCATTTGATAACTCTATCAAATCATCCTCTTTCAAAATCCATACCCCCGCATTCTCTTGTTCCTTATAAGGGAAGTAAAGAGACTGACTCATAAAGTCTTGCATCATATAGTATCTAGGGTCATAACCCGCTGCTATAACACTTGCTTCAACCTCAACTAAAGTAGAATCATCTTTTATATCTAAATAATCAAATAAATCTCTATTTAATAATCTCCGCGTTAGATCTGAAATAATATCATCATTGCTATCCAACAAAGCCATAAACCCTGCTAGACAGGAAGACTCATCCAAACTAAGGAAATCCACTAAACTAACCTCATCATCATTTAAAAACGGTTTAAACACTGGCACAAAGTCAAGTAACTCCGGTTGGATCGCTTCTAAATCACGCATCCGCTTAAAGATAGCGGCTAAAATACTTTCATAACTACGAGAAGTCGGATGTAAATATACTTGCCAATACATTTGATACCGCGCCATAATATAATCTTCAATAGCGTGAATACCACTTTCTTTGACGACAATTTTATCATCGACAATACGAATGGTTCTCAAGATTCTAAACAAATCAAACTCACCATAACTCACACCTGTAAAATAAGAATCACGCAATAAGTAATCCATTCTATCCGCATCCATTTGTGAACTGATCATTTGTGACAATAACGCACGCTCATGAGTATGCCCAATAATATCCGCTACAACCTGCGGTAACGTATCATCCACATCCCTTAAGATACGATTAATATATGTATCTTCCAAAATGATGCGACTGGTAATAACTTCATGATGCACATTACTCACTGACTCAAAAGCATGCGAGAACGGTCCATGACCCACATCGTGTAATAACCCCGCACACAATACTGCAACTTGTTCAAACTCACTTAAAGCTTGTTTCAAGCCCTTGATATTTTCAATCATCAAGCGCACAATTTCATAAACGCCCAAAGAATGACCAAAACGGGAGTGCTCTGCCGTATGATACACTTGCATCGTTCCCCCTAATTGGTGAATGCGGCGTAAACGCTGAAACTCAGGGGTATTAATTAAATCCCATATGACCTGATAATCAACGTTAATATACCCATGAACGGGATCGCGCATTACTTTATGTTCGTTAGTTTTATTAAAGACCAACATACGCTTTCAATCGACTTTCAACCACGTCTCTACCTAATAAATATAATGTACTCATTAAGTCAGGCCCGTGATTTAAATGTGTAGCACTCACACGCAAGCCCATAAACAACGGCTTACCTTTTAAGCCACTAACTGATTTAGCTGTATTAAAAGATTCTTTCAAGGCTTCAACACTCCACTCAGTTGGTAAATTCTCCAAGAACGCCTTAGCAATTAACGGCGTAGTTTCCCAAGCCAAGACATCTTCAGCTTCCTGCGTTAATACAGGCTCCTCAAAGAAAATACTCAAGTGATCCGCAATTTCAGCACCATATTGTGTTTGTTCTTTATACAACAGGAGGGCTCTGTGAATCCATGCTTCATCTTTACCAGATAAGTCAAGACTCTTATCCGCAAACGGACGCACAAACTGCAACCAAGCCTCATCGCTCATTTCCTTCATATATTGGTGGTTCATCCACGTTAACTTCTTAACATCAAACATCGAAGGCGATTTAGACAAACGCTTTTCACTAAAACGTTCTACTAACTCATCGTGCGTAAAAATCTCACGCTCTTCTTCAGGAGACCATCCTAAAAGTGCCATGAAATTAAACATCGCTTCAGGAAGATAACCCTGTTGTTCATATTGACTAATATATTGCATTACCGAATGATCACGCTTCGATAACTTCTTACCATTTTCATTTACTATCAAGGTCATATGACCGTATAAAGGCGCTTCCCAGCCAAACATCTCAAATAACATCAACTGTCTTGGTGTATTTGAAATATGCTCCTCACCTCTAAATACATGCGTAATATCCATAGTATGATCATCAATTACTACCGCAAAGTTATAGGTTGGAATACCATTACTCTTCACAATAACCCAATCCCCAATATCCTTAGATTCAAACGTAATTTCTCCACGAACCATATCATGGAACGTATACGTTGCATTCTCAGGAACACGCAATCTAATACTATACGGTTTACCTTCTTTAATATTTTGATCAATCGTCTCCTTATCAAGATGCAAACACTTTTGATTATAACGCGTAGAAACATGACCCGCAGCCACTTGCTTCTGATAATCTTCTTCTAGTTCCTCAGGTGTACAGAAACACTTATAGGCATGGCCCGCCTCTAAAAGCTCATCCGTATACTTCTTATAGATATCCAAACGCTCCATTTGACGATATGGCGCATACTTCTCATTAGGATACTCAGGCGACTCATCTGGCATAATACCAAGCCACTTCAAATAGCGAAGTTGAGACTCTTCCCCTCCTTCGACATTTCTCTCAATATCAGTATCTTCAATTCTCAAAACAAAATCTCCACCATAGTGCTTCGCAATCAAATAATCAAATAATGCTGTTCTAGCATTTCCGATGTGGAGAAACCCAGTAGGACTGGGAGCATAACGTACTCGTGTCTTTTTCATTTATATTACCTCTTCTAATCTTATATATTATATCATAGCTATGCGTCCTAATAAACAATCATGGTATAATAGCTTTAATAAGGAGATTATGAAGATGAAAATTTCAATCATAGGATTACATCACGTTATTCAAACACTCACACTAAAAGACGATACACTAGGTATAAACAACCCAGTGATCGATTATAACTTAAAGCACGATGATACGTTAATAAACTTAGCCCTAACCTTAAAAGAAGGCGGGCACACAGTCGATATGAGCGCCAACTTTAATGCCTCATCGCTTTCAATGCGCGCTCTTAAGAAACTTGAAGAAGCAAATATCGTTGTATACCCTGACTTACAGGATCATAACCACCAAACAATTCACATTAAATCAAATAATGTATTTCATACTTTTAATGACGCCACACCACTACACCTTATAAATCCCCAAGCCCTAGAATCCACTGACTATATTATTGCAAATACCGACGACCACGATTTACTATCTACCATCACCAGCAATACCAACGCCAAGATTATTATATTAGACAAACTCCCGCCCTTTAGAAGCCTAAACTTTGTGGATGCGCTAATCTTTGATACTTTAAACGTTAGCGATGAACAGATTGATAGCTTACTGCAAAATGGCATTAGCTGGGTCGCTACAATCCATCACGATCACATTATATTTAGAACACTAAAAAGCACCTATAAACTAAACCTAAACCAACGCGATGCATTCATCAACGCGTTCTTAAGTTCCCTAGAAAACCACACCCTAATACAGTGGTTAGATTCAAAGAAATCATGAAACTATCGTGAAAACACGGTGTTTTCTTTATATTATGGCCTCATCGCGCTATAATGCTTAATGAGGCAGTACCTCGTAGGAGATGTAATGACAAAAATTAGGAGTTTTTTTAATAAATTAATGCAAGGGCGCTATGGAGCGGACTTGCTTACAAGAGATATGACATGGTTCGCACTGGGATTAGTATTAATATCCGCCCTCACTAACAACAGATGGCTCAATAGTATTGGACTAATATTACTGTTACTATCGTATATTCGAATGTTTTCTAAAAACATCAACGCACGATATAAAGAAAATATTAAGTATAATAAAATACGAAGAAATATTATTAGTAGAGTTAAAAGAAGTTTTATACGTATCAAAGACTTACCCAAATACAAATACTTAAGATGTCCCAGTTGTAATAAACAACTGCGCATTCCAAGAGGAAAGAAAAATATTGTGGTGACCTGTCCTGCGTGTCGCCATAAGTTTGATGCCTAAGGAGATTAGATGAACAAAGACTATTACCAAATACTTGAAGTACCTAAAAGCGCTTCTCAAGATGATATAAAGAAATCATATCGCAAACTCGCCAAGAAATATCACCCCGATGCCAACCCTGGCATTGATACTGATACGAAAATGAAAGAGATTAATGCGGCCTATGATACTTTAGGAGACGAATCAAAACGCGCTCAGTACGACCGATTTGGTTCTAATCCACAATATACCTATACTAACCAGCAATCCAGTGCCCAAGATCCCTTTGCGCAGTTCTTTGAGGAAATGATGCGACAACAACAGCAACAACAGCAATACCAACAAAGCCGTCGCACCTATACAGTTAGACCCTTTGGTATCTTTAGATTTATGATGTATATGTTTATTCTTGATTTTATTCTAAGTTTTATATTTAGGTTCTAATAGAAAAAGGTTGTCCTACTTCCACCTGTGAAGTTTAAGGACAACCTTTTTATTTTCATTAAATACAATACCCTCAGACACAAGCAAATCATATTGCTCATCCCAACCACGCACCAAAGAACCCACACTATTCACTACACGATGACACGGATAATGACCATAATACGAGGCATTGGACAATACCTTCCCCACTAATCTTGAATTAGTAGGATACCCCAACATCTTCGCTATATCTCCGTAAGTACTTACTTTACCCTTTGGCATCTCAGATACCAAAGACAAAACTTCATACGCAAACGACTCCGTCATTTTCATCTAATCACCACCTAGTACACAAATAAGGTTATTGAATTTTAAAGGTTGAAAGAATCGGTTTTTCACTTCTATCTACTTTTACTGACACAACCTTTGCGAATCCCAACTTCTCATGGTTAACACGATCCACAAACAACTCCAAAGCCTGCTCTTGACCGCTTATAGCAATATATACACTACCATCGTCTTGGTTTCTAAAGATACCCCCCACCAGTCCCAACTCAACCGCTAACTTGTGTACATGATATCTAAAACCAACCCCTTGAACACGACCAAAAACTATAAGCGTATATGTTTTCATATTACTTACGATGTAATAGAAGGGCCGATCCCATACCACCACCCATACAAATGGATGCTATCCCTTCACTTAAGTTATCTCGATTCATTTGATGAACTAATGAAACTACAATCCGTGCTCCCGAAGTACCAATGGGATGCCCCAGTGAAATGCCCCCTCCGTTAACGTTAACTTTATTAATGTCCAATTTCAAATCATTAATAACCGCAATCATTTGTGCGGAAAAAGCTTCGTTAATCTCAAATAAATCAACCGCATTCAAATCTATATTATTCTTTTTAACCAACTTATTAATCGCATAGAAAGGAGCATACCCCATTAAACTAGGGTCCATACCAATCTCTTGATAATCCTCTACATACGATAGAATGCGCAATCCACGACGTAACGCTTCTTTTTCACTCATCAAAATAAGTGCCGCAGCACCATCGTTTAAGGTTGACGCATTACCAGCAGTAACACTACCATTTTCCTTAAATGCAGGACGCAACTTACTTAATTTCTCAAGCGATGTATCAAAGCGAACCCCTTCATCTTGTGTAAGTACGCCGCCTTTTATCGCAACAGGAACGATTTCATCCTCAAATACCCCAGACTCTATGGCTTTTATAGCGCGCTGTGTTGACATATAGGCATATTGATCTTGTTGCTCCCGTGTAATATTGTGTAAGGTTGCGATATTCTCAGCCGTGATACCCATGGGCTCACCGGAGTAAACATCTAATAATCCATCATGATGCAATAAATCCTTTAACTCAAGATTATTGTAGTTGGCTCCAAACCGAGAGTTCTTTAAAATATAGGGAGATTGAGACATATTCTCAAAACCACCTACCGCAACAATATCTTGTTCCCCCAATTTAATAGCTTGCATCGCTAAATGAACCGTCTTCAACCCACTACCACATACTTCATTAATAGTAAACGCCGGTGTTTCTTTACCAATGCCCGCTAAAAAAGCAGACTGTCTTGCTGGGTTTTGTCCTAAACCCGCTTGCAATACATTCCCCATGATCACTAACTCAATATCATTAGGATCCATATTTATTTTTTCGATGGCACCCTGTAACGCATACGCGCCCAATTGCGGTGCTTTAATATCTTTAAGTTTTCCCCCGAACTTACCCAACGGTGTTCGAGCCCCACTTACTATAACTACTTTATTCATAAAACACTCCTCTTTAATATAAAGGCCTCTTTTATTATAGTGTTATGATACCAAAAGTACAAATCTTTACGCCCCTTAACACACACTTTCCACTACATCACATAATTAAACATGTCATAAAGATACCTTTTTTACTTACTTAAGGTATAATATTATCGAAATACAAAAGGAGTAGATACAATGAACATAGGAATAGATAAGATTGGTTTTTATGTGCCAGCTCAATATATTGATATGAAAGATCTTGCACTAAGCCGCGAAGTGGACCCCAATAAATTTATTATTGGACTAGGACAAGACCAAATGGCCATCCCCTTTCCTTCACAAGATACACTAACACTGGGAGCCAATGCTGCCCATTTAATATTGAATGAGAACGATAAAAAAGATATAGATTTAGTCTTGTTTGCGACAGAGTCTGGACTTGACTACTCTAAAGCCTTAGCACTGCCTTTGGTGAAGTTACTTAACTTACCCCATAGAGTAAGAGCCCTAGAGATTAAAGAAGCCTGTTATGCCGGCACTGCGGCCCTACAACTCGCAAAGGCACATATAGCACTTCACCCTGATAAGAAAGTGCTCATCGTAACGTCGGATATCTCAAGATATGGCATCAACACCCCTGGTGAACCAACACAAGGAGCCGGTGCTATTGCCATGATACTCAGTCACAATCCAAGTATCCTAAAACTTGATGCTTATAGTGCCTATCATGCCGATGATATTCAAGACTTCTGGAGACCCAATTATAGTGATATCGCCTTTGTGGATGGCAAATACTCAAATGAGCAATACCAACACTTCTTTGAGACCACCTTTAATCAATACTTAAAAGAAACCCAAAGAAACTTAAATGACTTTAGTGCCCTCTTATTCCATATCCCCTACACAAAAATCGGACTAAAGGCCCTAAGATCGATAGCCACAAAAGAAGACCACCCAAAGTTACACGAAAATTACCAACACGCCATAACATACAACAGACGCATTGGTAATATTTATACAGGATCACTTTACTTAAGTTTAATCTCACTTTTAGATTCAAACGCTCTTAAACCCAACCAAAGAATTGGTTTATTCAGCTACGGATCTGGATCAATGGGCGAGTTCTTCTCCGGTACCTTAGTAGAAAACTACAAAGAACACCTAATTACATCGCACCAAGAAACCCTAGATAATAGAGTAAAGATCTCCATCGAAGATTACGAAAAAGATTTCCTACACCAATTACCCACGGATGGTAGCTACTATTCCGTTGATCACACCAACGATCCAGGACCTTATGTCTTAGATCATATGGAGAATCACACACGTTATTATATTAAGAAAACGGTCAAATAGACCGTTTTTTTAACGCTTAACTTTAAACCGCTTTGGGGCTAATGAATAAACTAAAATAGACGCAATAGGGAAGTAAATAACAGAAGTCACTAAAATTACTTTCAATATCGTTACCCAACTTAAGTCCATACTAGATAAAATATATACAAATACATACGCCATAGTTGACATAATATGGTATCCTATACCCTTTAATTCAAGGTTCATTGTATAGGGTTGAAAGAGATAGTAATTAACTAAGGAATGAATGCAGAACATTAAACTAAGGGCCATAAAAGCAAGAAAAACAAAACCCAACATAAATACAGAAGTCTGAGGTTCAGCAAACTTAGTAAGAAATACCAAACCTATGGATAATACTATCGACTGAGGCAAGTGAACCCAAATAATATGTTTCAGTCTTTGAATAAAGTTTGGTAATACATTCTCACTCACATTATACATGCGATATCCTAATAACGACGAATCACAGTTATAGAAGAGTGTTTGCGTAATCGAATCACCAAAGTTTAGGTAATATGTTCCTAACATTATAATTCCAAAAATACCGTTTAAATTGGTATCAAGATCAAAACCAAACTGATTGTCCAAAATAACCATCACCAGCGTACCAGATG